>JBEDNI010000185.1:0-3941 GCA_041170685.1 Bacteroidota bacterium
AAAAAAGGCTGACAGCAACTTCAAGTATCGGTTATATGAAAAGGGTAATAATAAAATGAATAATATGTAGGGCATGGGTTTTAACCAGGCACCAAAGTTTATTTCCTGTATCAGAAAAAACTGTAACAAGACCAATATGATGGCAGCAAAAAGATATTTTAATAAATCAATTGCCACGGTTTGCTCTCCTGTTCAATGTGTCGATTTGAGATGAGTATTGATAATTCACAACGTATACATGGCTTATTTTGCGAAAATCGGTTGCGAGCTTGATGTCAATATCATAAAAACTGCTGCCACCTGTTTTATTGACACGCAGAATTTTACCAATGGGAATACCGGCCGGAAACTTAACTGAATAGTTGCTGGTCACTACGTCCATTCCGGGTGTAATCTTCTCAAATCTGCTTACACCATTTAGCTGAATTACGGTAGGATCTTTACCATTCCAGCTTACAGAACCATCCCTGAAATTGGTCTGGGGTATCATGGGTGTTGCCTTGAACTGCGAGTTAATGGCAGCAAGGACCAAGGAAAAATCTTCGGTAACATCAATAACAATACCGGCAATACCGGAGGGACTCAATACAGCCATATCCTTTCTTATCCCCTGATTGCTTCCTTTGTCTATAGTGATAAAATTGTTCTGAAGGTGTGTGGTAAGCTGTACAACATTTGCAGTGAGATACTCGTATTTTTTCTTACCCATTGAATCTTTGATTAAATGACTACTGCTGTCGTTTAATTGTTGATTTTCGATCAGGGCAGCACGTAATATTCGGTTTTCCTCTGCGAGTGATTGATTGACATCTGCCAGCTTGAAGTAGTCTGTGACATTGGTTTTAGCCCTGGACAAACCGTTGGCAAAAGCGCTGCTGGTGTTAAAGAAATAACTCTGCTGATAAATATTGAACCGTACTACTTGCCCGATGCTGAATATCATCAGCAACAAATACAAAATAAAAAACAGGTTTTTCCTTATGAGTCTGAACAGAAAAACCATGTTTCAACAATTAAGCTGTCATCAAAAATTTGAATTTACCAATGTTTCTTAGCGCAATTCCTGTGCCTCTTACAACGGCGCGCAAGGGGTCTTCTGCAATGGAAACACGAAGTTTGGTTTTGGCACTTACCCTTTTGTCCAGACCCCTTAGAAGTGCCCCACCACCGGTAAGCCAAATCCCATTGGTTAAAATATCAGCACTCAGTTCGGGTGGAGATTGTTCCAAAGCCCTGAGTATTGCTTCCTCTATTTTCATAATACTCTTGTCCAGTGATCTGGCAATTTCCGAGTAACTTACCATTATTTGTTTTGGGATGCCTGTCATTAAATCTCTTCCGAAAACCGGGTAATCTTCTGGTGGATTGTCAAGCTCCTGCAAAGCGCTGCCAATGTGTATTTTTATCTTTTCTGCGGTTCTTTCACCAATGAGCAGGTTGTGTTCCCTGCGCATGTATTCTACTATATCCAGGTTGAACTCATCTCCGGCCACCCGTATACTTTCATCGCAAACAATGCCACCAAGGGCAATAATGGCAATTTCCGTTGTACCACCACCAATGTCAATGATCATGTTGCCCTGAGGCTGAACTACATCAATTCCAATACCCACCGCAGCCGCCATGGGTTCGTGAATAAGGTAAACCTCTTTGGCACCGCTGCGCTCAGCGCTGTCTTTAACAGCCCGTTTTTCCACTTCAGTGATTCCTGACGGTATGCATATAACCATTTTCAGCTGGGGAGAGATCCACTTCTGTTTCTGATTAATCATTTTTATCATACCCCTGATCATATGCTCTGCGGCCTGAAAATCAGCAATTACGCCATCCTTTAATGGTCTTATGGTTTTGATGCCCTCGTTTTCTTTACCAAACATCTGCATAGCCTCTTTTCCTATGGCAATAACATTGCCCGTAGCTTTTTCCATGGCAATGATAGAGGGTTCGTCCACCACAACTTTGTCCTTGTGTATGATTAGCGTGTTGGCCGTGCCTAGGTCAATGGCAAGTTCCTGCGTCAGAAAACTAAATAAGCCCATTTTTGCGTTTTATATCAGTCTGCAAAATAAACATAAAAGTTGCTATTTTCTTTGCTAACGGGATAAAAAAATGCAGTTGACTTTACCAAAGCCCTGCAAATTAAAAATCGAGTCCCAGGCTGATGTATTGAATGGGTTTGTTCCACTGGCTTTCCTGCCAGCCCCAGGCTCTGTCATATTTAATAAAATAACCCAACACACGGGAACGAATACCATAACCCGCCCCCAAGAGCCAGGGATTTCTGCGGGATGTTATACTCATGGAATAATTAGGTGTTGTTAGATAGTTGGTATTGTAGGGATTGGCAATGTCAGCCGGTGATTTTCCTGTAAATGCACAACCGGCATCCAGAAAGGCTGTAATGGTGAAATGTTTTATAAATTCGGATGAAACGGGTCGCTTGTAAATCATTTTCATCAGTTGCCATCTGAGTTCAGCATTGCTTAGCAGAAAGCTGTTACCCATGCGGGCGCCTCTGTAATGCCCCCTAAGATTGCATACCCAGGATTGGAATTGAATATTATCAGGATTTAACACCACAGGCTTCTCCGGAAGTTGATCTCTAGCCGTCCAGTTTTCTACTCCGCCGAGATAATAAGCGGGCTTGTAATTTCCCAAATTGTATATTCCGGCAATCCGCTGCGCAAAAATGATACTTTTCCATAATGGTATGTAAAATCGAATATCCGATTCTGCCCAGAATAACGTTTGTGTATTGCTCAAGTTCAACATATGTTGAAGCCCAAACTTGATCCGACTGCCATTCATTTGATTAAGGCCCGAACTTGTGCTGTTGTCAAACATGACTTCCATTCTGTTGCTCCAGAAACGGTTCATCTTGTCATCAATCTGTGCTGTCTGTATTTCAGTGATTTTTGTGGTAATGTGATCCTCCCGCAATCCGCAAGTGTAGCTGAATCGCAAGCGTTCATCGGATGGTAGCATTATTTTAAAATCAAGTAATTGTGTTCCGTATTGCTGATATAAATTCGGCTCATTGTCAAATTTTCTGTTTCTTCTGTAGTAAAAAAATTCATAATCTAATCTGTTGGCATACCGGCCCAATTTAAAGTGAAAATCGGTAAAAGCAAGGTCTAAACTACTTCTGACCCCGCCCTCTATGTTTACATTGCGCTGTAAATCCGACATGGAAACTTTTAGATATGGCATTAACCACGGATTTCTCATCACCATCATGGGTACACTATTGTCATACAGATAGGTTGCGAGTGTTCGGTTATCAATCTGAGTAACAATGTAATCAGGGATAATGGGATTGAGGTTGGTTCTGACAAGTTGCTTACTTCGGGGTATATCGCTGTCGGTTATTGTTTCAGTATAATTTATGATTGGAAACCCAGTTTGATATTTGTATGTTCCTAACACGGTGTCCTGTCGAATAATGGTTTCATCATCATTTACGGACTGGGTATCCTTAGAAACCTTAACATCATTTTGAGGAGACAACAATCCTTTTTTCCAATTATTCAACTGAGAATTTACAGGAATATAGATGGCATCTTTTTCCGGATTCTCATTAACATTTCCCATAAACAGGTTGATTCGACCATTGACTTTTACAACCTCCGCAAAGGTGCTTTTGTCCCCCGAAATAGTCTGGCTGTAAATGGATCTGGCATAATGCGTCAATCCTTTGGGCGCCGCAAATCGATAAACAGGAGCGTACCATGCATTCTGCAAGCCATTGTTATCCGACAAAAAACCAATGGTACTGTCGTTTAGCAGAATGGGAGACAGAATTGATACCGGGGCTTTGAATCGGGTGATTTGTTTGTTTCCGTTATTTCCCCATAAAAATAAATTATTGATATTATCAGCAGTATTGGCAGTGTAAATAATACGATTATTGTTTAGCCACAGTAGTTCGTTTTTATACATGG
>JBEDNI010000186.1:0-3936 GCA_041170685.1 Bacteroidota bacterium
ATTCAGTTTTAATGTTGAATGATGAAAAGGAAGTATCAGACTTAATACTGCCGCCAATTTCAAAAGGCACGTTGTATGTAGCCCTGGTCATGCCTAGCATGAAATTTCCATAATGCCGGTTATTGATTTTTCTGGCCCAGTTTACCCCGAACAATGTATTTTGCCAGCTAAAACCCAGTTTCAGGTTAAATTTTATCTGCCTGTTCAGGGAATCTTGGGTATCTGTGTCAATGGCCGAAGCCAGTTTATCTCGTCCATTGTATGCAAAAAAACTGAGTTTGTTTTTCTCATTAATCCGCCAGGTAACTTTACCATTAAGGTCATGTAAAACATAGTAGGCATAAATATCACCCTCTTTGGGCAGGAGCATGTCCAGCCAGGTGCGGCGGACAGCAAAGCTACCCGTAATTGTTCCACTTTGATTTAGCGGACCATTGGCAGCAGCATTAAACAGTAGTAAATCCTGGTTGTATGAACCTTTCCATTCCTTGGTATTACCTTCAGACATGCCCACATCCAGTACAGCCCCTGCCCTGCCACCAAAGCGTGCCGGTGCTACCCCCCGATAAAATTCAGTACTTCCCAAAATCTCAGGGTTGTATGAACTTAAAAAACCAAAAATGTGTCCATTGCCATAAATAGGCAGACCATCCATCATCATCAGGTTTTGGTCACTGTTTCCACCTCTTACATACATTCCGCTTAAACCCTCGATACCTCCGGATACTCCTGGTAAAAACTGCATCCATTTTACAGGATCCGGTATACTCAGCAACGAATTCATTTGCAAGGTCTGATTTCGAGTTGGACTGGAATGTCCGCTTCTTAGATCAAAAATTGCATGATATTTATTCCAGGTGGTATCATTCTGATTTAAAGACAGTGGAGAAAGCTTGATATTGATGGGTGTTGAAGAGTAAATATCCTCCACCATTCTGACGGCCTGATACCCTGCAGCGGAAAAAATCAGTACGTGTTTACCACTTCCCACCCCCATATTGTAATATCCATCCCGATTGGAGTAGGTGTACTGCAAATCGCTGCTGTCAATGGCTAGGGCATTTTCAATGCGCTCTCCGGTCTCTTTATCTTCAATCCAGCCATAAATACCGGGCACATTCTGCTGCCCAAAAAGTGTTTGAAAGAAGCACAAACACATCATTACCAAAACCCACCTTAAGTTCATACTACAAGCAAACAAAGTTAATAGAATTTATTGATTGGTGAAGGTATATTCAATGCCGCATGCACTAGCCGCGTATCCAAAATGCGGAATAGCGGGCTTAACAATCCGGATATGGATTTTCTCAATCATGTCAGGTGTTTTTGCCATAATGTCGGCTTGAATATCCATCGCCAAAGATTCCAACAATTGTCTTTCTTTGGAGGCCTGTTCATTCACAATATCCAGCAGCATTGTATAGTCAATCGTATGATTCAGGTCATCCAAACCTACATACCTCTTCAGTGTCACTTGCACGCTTACATACAGATTCACACCTTCTTTACGCTCAAAATCATGCACCCCAATGGGGCTATGAACCTCTTGACTGTCTAAAAAAACGACTAACATGCTGCCAATGTAGTTAAGTATTGATGTACAAAAAAACAGAAGAATGTACCTTTGCAATAAAATATACGAAATGCAGGCACAAAATCTCGACGAATTATACGCCTCCAATCGAGGAAAAGACAACTATAAAGCCCCTGATTTTATGGGTGTGGATGATTTGCTCACTGAAGAGCAGAAGCTTATTCGCGATTCGGTACGCGACTGGGTTAAAAAAGACCTGTCACCCATAATTGAATACTATGCGCAACGGGCAGAGTTTCCGCACCATATCATTTCCGGACTGGCCGGCGTGGGTGCATTTGGCCCACAACTGCCTGCTGAATATGGATGTGGAGGTATGGATTATACCACGTATGGCCTTATCATGATGGAACTGGAAAGATGCGACAGCGGCATCAGAAGTACCGCCAGCGTTCAGGGCAGTCTGGTGATGTATCCTATATATAAATTTGGCAGTGAAGAGCAGAAGCGAAAATACCTTCCCAAACTGGCTTCCGGTGAAATGATGGGTTGTTTCGGACTCACTGAACCTGACCATGGCAGCAATCCGGGAGGAATGACCACGAACTATAGAGACGCCGGTGATCATGTAGTATTAAATGGTGCCAAAATGTGGATTTCCAATGCTCCATTCGCCGATGTGGCTGTGGTATGGGCCAAAAATGAAGAAGGTAAAATACATGGTATAATCGTAGAGCGCGGTATGGAAGGATTCTCAACCCCTGAAACACACAACAAATGGAGTTTAAGAGCCAGTGCCACCGGTGAGTTGGTTTTCAACGATGTGAAAGTACCTAAAGAGAACATTTTACCGGGTGTTTCCGGCCTTAAAGGACCCCTTACCTGCCTGAACAGTGCAAGGTACGGAATAAGCTGGGGAGCACTGGGTGCAGCCATGGACTGTTATGATACCGCGCTTCGTTACAGCAAGCAGAGACAGCAGTTTGGAAGGCCAATAGCCGGCTTTCAGTTGCAGCAAAAAAAGCTGGCCGAAATGATTACCGAAATATCCAAAGCACAACTGTTGGTATGGCGCCTGGGTCAATTAATGGATGCCGGAAAGGCAACCCCTGCACAGATTTCTATGGCCAAACGAAACAATGTGGAAATTGCCCTCAATATTGCAAGAGAAGCACGTCAGATGCTTGGAGGAATGGGCATTACCGGCGAATATCCCATCATGCGACATATGGCTAACCTGGAAAGTGTGGTAACTTATGAAGGTACTCACGATATTCATTTGCTTATACTGGGCCACGATATCACGGGTGAAAACGCCTTTACCTAACACCTGAGATTTGCCGTTGTACACGCTATATCGCTGCATGAGCTTTATTGCGGTTCTTATAGCAACCGATACATATGCATATACCAATAAACCGGTTTTAGTCAATTTAAACATCAATCGGCAAACTGATTCCATGGGTTTTAACATGGTTTATGAATTGCAGAACCATTGCTATAAACTCATTATTTCCGGTGAAATCAAACTATGGGACTCTCCTCAGAAAACCATACGCATATCCCCCAGCGCACTGCAGGCCATTGAACAATCTTCAGATACAAGATTTAACAAGACTGCCAATGTTTTTCTCCATGAATACTGGAGTAGCGGAAGAAATAAAACAGCCTTTACCATCACAGGCATATCTTTCATCAACGACGGCCCCAGGGGCAAAGTCAGTTATGGATATGTAGATTTGAAGGAAAACTGGTCCAAGCTTTCAGCCATCATGCTTGAATGCAATGTAAATGGTCCTGCTACGATCAGACTCACTGATGCCCTATACAGCAGAAATTACAATTTTAATGTGGTACAGTTTGGAAGAAAATCATTCACTAAAAACCCGGAAACCTCCATCCGCATTCGTGATAAAGCGTTTTTTAATGGGCGGAATATTGAAGGGAAATACGATATACCACAGTCCAAAACTGTGTATTATAAACTGGTGGCCCATACCGAGGATTCAGATGATCCGGGAAATATGATCATAACCACCATTCAAAAGTTTCTGAATGAAAATAAGGATGTGTTATTTAATCTGGGTGCCGACAAATACTACGATTATAAATTATTAAAGTCTGATATCGCAGTCACCGGATTAGATTTTCAGGAAGAGTGGAAATTATTGCCTGATAAAAGCATTCTATACCATTTGAAAAGCATTACCATTTATATCAACAACAAGCCATTAAGCCCCGTTTCTGCAGAAGATATTGGCAGATGGGAATTACTGTATCGCTACAAATCACTGGAAGACATTGTACAGGAAAAAACATACGATATGGTATTGACCAGAATTAACAGCACCCTTATTCCTGAATGGGATTCGCACAAATACCTAAAAGCATTAAGCGTATAT
>JBEDNI010000187.1:0-3933 GCA_041170685.1 Bacteroidota bacterium
CGATGACATCACGGTGCTTCCCGATGCTTGAGCGAATGCAGCAGCACGTTCTGAGTCAATATCGAAACATCCACCGCGAACTATGTCAACGCCACTGCGCTTCAACATTTTTGAATGGAATGTTGCATCCCACCCAGGGGTTTCCGAGGTAGATCTAACCAAAAAATAAATCCATCGAACACACCATAAAAAAAGGCTGCAACAAACATTGCAGCCTTTCTTTTTTATGTTTTGTTTATTAAAGTACCTCTTTCATGCGCTGACCAATTTCAGCAGGGCTGGCCACTACGTGAATTCCACATTCTGCCATAATCGCCATTTTAGCAGCCGCTGTGTCGTCTTTTCCGCCAACAATCGCACCCGCATGGCCCATTCTGCGACCGGGAGGCGCCGTCTGTCCGGCGATAAATCCTACCACAGGCTTGGTTCCGTTTGCCTGAATCCAGCGCGCAGCTTCCGCTTCCATACCACCGCCAATTTCACCAATCATCACGATACCTGCGGTTTCGGGGTCGTTCATAAACAACTCTACGGCTTCTTTGGTGGTAGTGCCGATGATGGGGTCACCACCAATACCAATGGCAGTGCTTTGGCCTAACCCAAGTTTGGTAAGCTGGTCTACCGCCTCATACGTCAAAGTTCCGCTTTTAGAAACAACACCGATATGGCCTTTTTTGAAAATAAAACCGGGCATAATACCAATTTTGGCTTCTTCAGGGGTAATGATACCGGGGCAGTTGGGGCCAATCAGGGTAGATTTTTTCCCTTCAAGATATCGTTTCACCTTTACCATATCGCGGGTAGGAATACCTTCGGTAATGGCCACTATCACCTTTATTCCGGCATCGGCAGATTCCATGATGGCATCGGCGGCAAAAGCAGGGGGTACAAAAATGATGCTCACATCTGCACCGGCATCTTTTACGGCTTGCTCAACTGTATTGAAAACGGGCCTGTCAAGATGCGTGCTTCCGCCTTTTCCCGGCGTTACACCACCCACAAGCTGGGTGCCGTATTCTATCATTTGTGTTGCGTGAAACGTTCCTTCGTTTCCGGTAAATCCCTGCACTATGACGCGGGAATGTTTATTAACCAATATACTCATGCTGCAAAAAGTTGCGCGAAAATACGATGTAGCAGCTGAAATGCCTTGTTATTTTTCAATCGCTGATACCAATTCAGCATCTTCCGGATTTACACGGCTGGGGTAATAGCCCACCAGATTGCCGGTTTCATCAATTAAAAACTTATTAAAGTTCCATGTAACAGAAGCATCCAAGGCACCGTTTTGTGTTTTATTGCAAAGCCAGTTGTAAACCGGATGCTGGGCATCTCCGCGCACCTCCAGTTTTTCGCTGATGCGGAAACTCACTCCATAATTTTTCTGACAAAAAGATCCAATTTTGGCTGCATCACCGGGTTCCTGACCTCCAAACTGATTGCAGGGGCAACCAATAATCACCAGCTTATCACCATACTTTTCATGAAGCTTCTGCAAACCTTCATATTGTGGCGTGTATCCGCATTCACTGGCGGTATTCACAATCAATACCTTCTTCCCTTTAAGTGATTCAAAAGACCACTCCTCCTTGCCATCCAATGATTTTAGCTTGAGCGTATAAAAAGATATGGGAGCCGGTTTAATCATGTTTGCATCCACCGTTTTGGTTTTGGCAAAGAAACAACCCTGAACGGCCAGTATTAAACCACCGAATAAGAAAAATCGAAATGCTTTTTTTATCATAATCAGGTAACAAAAATATGCCCTTATTGTTTAGGCAATAACAGTTTGCTTAACTTCGTGGCTACGCATGAATAAACTGCTCATCATTCCTTTGCTGGTTTCCATTATCTGGGTATCCTGTGATGAAGAACCGCCTCCCGTGCGCTTTACAGACCCCGAAAAACCCCTGTTGGATACAATATACTCCGGCATGGCTCCTGCACCGGATCCTAAGATGTTATTGCTGATGGACATAACAGGTGTAAACTGTCCAAATTGTCCCAAAGCCGCTACACTGGCCAAAAATTTGCAAAGTGCAAACCCAGGCCGCATCAATGTTTTGGCATTGTACCCCGCCATTTCACCCGGAAATGCATTAACAAACCCATGGCCCGGTTACGATACACTTGTCGCTTTAGACGCCGATGGCATTGTATCTAATTTGGGCAGTATAACCGGTTTGCCCACTGGCATTATTGACCAAATAAAATTGGGGGGCAGCTTTTTTGTACCAACCACCTCGTGGGCGGGTACCGTTAGCGACAGATTATTGCAAAATTCTCCGTTAAATCTGGATTTGAATTCTAAATGGCTGGCTTCAGACAACAAGGCCCGTCTGGAGATTAAAGCCGTTTACCACACAAATCTTCCCCCAACGGCCAAACACCTAATCTACATTGGGGTAACGGAAGATAATATTGTTGGAAAACAGGCCAATAACGATTCAGTGAGCGGTTATTCCTATAAATATAAATTCATGCATGTTTTGCGGAAATTAATGACCCCGGTTACCGGAGATACCCTGAAAGCAGACTTGTCAGCAGGTCGTGTTTTCGAAAAACACTACTACGTCAGTCCCCGCTATAACTGGAAACCCGACAACCTCAGCGCCATGGTGTGGATTGTGGATGCCGCCACCAAAGAAATTTTGCAGTCTGCCGAGGTGAAACTCAAACCATGAGCGGTATCTGGACCAGCCACTTTAAGCAATTCCAACAATATCTGCTGCTCGAAAAATCGCTGGCTGAACCCAGCATTGAAGCATATCTGCATGATCTGGAAGCCCTGCGTAAATGGAGCGAAATACGGGGAATGAACCGCAACCCTGAGGATTTCAACCTTCAGGACCTAATGGCATTTTCTGCATGGCTGGCTGAAATTGGATTCAGCGCTACATCTCAGGCCCGCATACTCAGCGGGATTCGAGGATTCTACCGTTTTTTGGTTCTGCAGAATGAAATTCCGGAAAGTCCTGCTGATTTCCTAGAGCCACCCAAAACAGGCCGCAAACTGCCTGTGGTGCTTAGCCCCGAAGAGATTGACGGCATGATTGCCGCCGTAGACCGCAGTAAACCCGAGGGCGAACGTGATGTGGCCATGCTGGAAACCCTCTACAGCTGCGGTTTGCGGGTGAGCGAACTTGTCGGGCTTAAAACTACGGACATCTTTGCCGAAGATTCATACCTGCGTGTAATCGGCAAGGGCAATAAAGAGCGCCTTGTTCCTATTGGCGGGCGAGCCCTCAAACACATAAACCTATACCGCGATGCCGTGCGGCGCCACATGAACATTCAGCCCGGCAGCCGTGATATCGTTTTTCTTAACCGCCGTGGCGGTAAGCTTAGCAGGCAATCAGTATTTCTGCTCATTAAATCACTGGCAAGCAAAACCGGTATTTCCAAAAATATCAGTCCGCACACCTTCCGCCATTCCTTTGCCACTCACCTTGTGGAAGCCGGCGCTGACCTGAGGGCCGTGCAGGAAATGCTGGGGCACGAAAGTATTACCACCACCGAAATCTACACCCATCTGGACAGAGGATATCTGGCAGACACCATTCACAAATTCCACCCAAGAAGTCAGTAAAATAATACTGCTTATAACCCAAGTTTATTCCAGGTTTTTTTACCCTTCAAAAAATAAGAATAAACCAACCCTGCATGCAATACACCACTTAATGCTTCAAGCTTTTTGTTGCTTTCGCCCATTCGTAATTTTGATTTCATTTGCTCAAAATCTTTGTGGGCTTTCACAATCTGCGGAATATGATGGATTTTACCCTGTATAATAAAAAAACAAGCTGCAAGTCCGTCCAATAATTTTCTTTTTAATATTACCGAATCCCTTTCCTGAATGTGTAAATTCTTATAAAGCATCAGTAAATTATTGCGGAAATTAAGGTAGGTTTTTCTCGGACTTTGGTTACTTAA
>JBEDNI010000188.1:0-3884 GCA_041170685.1 Bacteroidota bacterium
CTGCCGGCTTTGATCTTCATCTGATGAAAATTGGCGATTCCTTAACCTTGTAAATGATATGAAAACTGATAAAAAACCCCTTGGCGGAAAAATCATCTCCATCGCGAACCAGAAAGGCGGGGTGGGTAAAACCACCACGGCCATTAATCTGGCCGCCAGCCTTGCTGTACTCGAATATAAAACGCTGCTGATTGACGCCGATCCTCAGGCCAATTCCAGTTCAGGAATCGGATTTGAACCCAAAAACATCAAATTGGGTTTATATGAGTGTCTGGTTCAGGATATAAACCCCGGCGACGTGATCCTGACCACTGATATTCCCTATCTTAACCTGATGGCCAGTAATATTGACCTGGTGGGCGCAGAAATTGAACTGCTGGAAATGCCCAACCGGGAACGCCTGCTGGAAGGC
This sequence comes from Bacteroidota bacterium, assembly GCA_041170685.1. Classification (GTDB taxonomy): domain Bacteria; phylum Bacteroidota; class Bacteroidia; order NS11-12g; family UBA955; genus RGEC01. The sequence continues at coordinate 413 of JBEDNI010000188.1, forward strand.
GTTCTGCGACCGCTGAGAAACGAATATGATTTCATTATCATAGACTGTTCACCCTCTCTTGGCCTTATTACCACCAACGCGCTGGTAGCTTCAGACAGCGTAATAATTCCGGTACAATGCGAGTACTTCGCACTCGAAGGCCTTGGTAAATTGCTGAATACCATAAAAATCATACAAGGTCACCTAAACAGAAATCTGGAAATCGAAGGCATACTGCTGACTATGTATGATGGACGCTTGCGCCTGTGCAACCAGGTGGTGGATGATGTCAAAACGCATTTTCAGGACATCGTATTTGAAACCATCATTCAGCGCACCACCAAACTCAGCGAAGCACCCAGTTTCGGTGTTCCGGTGCTGTTTCATGCTGCCGACAGCCGAGGAAGCATGAATTACCTGAATCTCGCCAATGAAATATTGGAAAAAAACGGCTATATCAAACCCATACATCAAGATCTTAACCCCGAATTAACCCCCTCATGAGCAACCCCATCAAAAAGAAAAGTGGTTTAGGCAGAGGTTTGAGCGCCCTTCTGGAAAACGCTGAAACTGACATCACTTCCAGAGAAACCAGGCCAATCGGTGCGGTTTCCCAGATTCCATTAAATCAGCTGGAAGCCAATCCTTTTCAGCCCCGCACAGAATTTGACGCTGCAGAACTGGAAGAACTGGCAGCTTCCATCAAAGTTCATGGCGTTATTCAGCCCATTACCGTCAGGAAAATGGGGTATGATAAATATCAGCTTATCAGTGGGGAAAGGCGCACACGTGCATCCATGCTGGCAGGCCTGGAGCGTATACCCGCCTACATTCGAATTGCCAATGACCAGGACATGCTGGAAATGGCGTTGATAGAAAACATACAGCGCAGCGACTTAAATGCCATCGATGTAGCCATGAGCTACAAACGTCTCCTTGATGAATGCAGCCTCAAACAGGAAGAACTGGGAGAGCGGGTTGGAAAAGATCGTACTACGGTCAATAATTACCTGAGATTGCTGAAACTCCCTGACGAAATTCAGGCCGGCATCAAAGTGGGAAAACTCAGCATGGGACATGCCAGAGCCATGATTAACATGGAAGACATAGCGGATCAGCTGGATTTGTATCATTCTATCATCAGCGATAATTTGAGTGTACGCACCGTAGAAGCACTCGTTAAAGAAAAGAAAACCGGAACACGTTCAGCAGTGCTCAGAACCAACGGTACCGACTGGGATCCTGAGGTTGACCGCATCACCGAGCAGTTTCATCAATTGCTAAAAACCGCAGTGCACCTGAAAAACAACCCCAGTGGCAAGGGTAAAATCATCATCTCCTACAAGAACAGAAGCGATTTGGAACGCATTTTGTCTATGATGGGAGGCGCTTGATTCATGATTATCCGTCTGTTTGTTCTGTGGGCTTTACTGGGGGTTTGTAGCTTCGCAACCGCACAATCAGATTCTGCAGTTAAAAAAGAAAAGTCCCCACTGCGGCTTTTTCACCTGGGTACACCCCATTCGCCCACGAAGGCGGCCATATACAGTGCTGTGATACCGGGTGCAGGTCAGTTATATAACCGTAAATTCTGGAAAGTACCTGTGGTTTACGCCGGCATGGGTGCAGCCACATGGCTGATGTTGGATCAGCGCTCAAAAACCCGCAAACTGAATACACAATTTGAGCAAGCTTATGCCATCAATAAAGATACCCTGCTCGATGCAAACCTTGTGGCTCAGCGAGACGAGCACCGCAGGATGCGTGATTTCGGCATCCTGGCCATGACTGCCATGTACGCACTCCAAATTATTGATGCAACGGTAGATGCCCACTTTTTTCGATTCAATATCGATCAGAATCTCAGCGCCGGATTTCGTCCAAGCCCAAACCGGATTCTTACCGTAACCTATCAGTTGAAATGAACCGCATTGCACAATTAATGAACTTTTTAAAGGAAAGTCCGGATGATCCCTTTCTGAATTATGCTCTTGCCACTGAATATGTAAGCGCAGGCAATGATCAACAAGCAGAATCCATCTTTCAGGATTTATTGGAAAAACACCCCGATTATATTGCTACTTATTATCATTTGGGCAAATTATTAGAACGAAAAACAGATAAAGAAGGGGCTATCTTAATATACGAAAAAGGCATTGAAAAAGCAAAAAAATCGGGTGAAAGACACAGTCTCAGCGAACTGCAAAGTGCCTTACTGGAACTTCAATACGATTAACTTCAGTTTCCAAACAAAAGTATACCACCGCCGGTGAGCAACATGTTTACTATAGCGAGGGGAATCATCGTTTTCCAGCCCAGGTGCATCAGCTGGTCATAGCGGAAACGGGGCAGTGTCCAGCGAATCCACATGAAGGCAAATATGAAGAAACTAATCTTCAGGAAAATAGCCACAATCTGCAGGGTTGCCAGCAAATTCTGACTATCAATCAGATGCATACCCGGAAAATTGTATCCGCCAAAATACACACACGTCATTACCGCACTGCTGATGAACATATTGATATACTCCGCAAACAGGTAAAAACCCAGTTTCATGGATGAATACTCAGTGTGATAACCGCCAATCAGTTCCGTTTCGCATTCCGGTAAGTCAAAGGGAGCCCGGTTACATTCTGCCAGTGCACAGGTAAAGAAAATGATAAAACCCAGGGGTTGATAAATGATGTTCCACTGCATACCACCCCATCCGCTTTGCTGTTCCACGATTTCACGAAGGCTCAGGCTGCCGCTCATCATAATTACGGCAATCAGCGCAAGGCCCATACCCAATTCGTAGCTAATCATCTGGCTGCTGGCACGAATAGCACCATACAGAGAATATTTATTATTGGAAGCCCAGCCGCCAATCATAATGCCGTAAACACCCACACTCACAATACCCATGATGTAGAGAATTCCGATATCTACGTCGGCTACCTGTAACTGAATGGTACGGCCAAACAGCTCAAGGTGGCTGCCCCATGGAATAACGGCGCTGGTAATGCAGGCTGTAATCATGGCAAGGCCCGGACCTAATATAAACAGCCACTTTTCGGCGTTTTTGGGTATCAGTTCTTCTTTAAAAAACATCTTTCCGGCATCGGCAATGGGCTGCAGAATACCGAATATACCGGCCCTATTAGGACCCAGTCTATCCTGTAAAAACGCCGCAACCTTTCGCTCACCATAGGTAAGATAGGTAGCTATTCCCAGGGTAATCGCCGTGAGAATCAGAATCAGAATGCTTTTTTCCAGTAATAATGCAAAATCCATATCAAGCTTTGTTCAACAGGGGTGTATGTTCAGGAATAGGGTCTTCGTATTTATTGGCACTGATAACTGAATGTCTGTCTATATGACGCGGACCTTCTATTAACCAGTCGGTTTTTTCTTTTTTGTCGAAACGACATTCGTTGCAGATAAACTCTTTCACTTCGCCAAACTGGTCTTTGCGGGCCGTAATGCGGGCAATTTCATCGCCAATCATCCAGGC
>JBEDNI010000189.1:0-3853 GCA_041170685.1 Bacteroidota bacterium
ATTGCTCTCAGATCCTGAAAAAGTGAAAACCCTGAAACCGGAAATGTATGTAAACGAATTGCAAGGCATTGGGTTGCCCACACTGAATGATATTATCAAAGAGCTGCAAAAGCCGGGACTGGATCCCCGTGGTGAATTTCAGGCAGTGGGTTTCAGTGATCAGGTCAGGAGTATTTCCGATCTGGAGTCCGGGCTCGAACTGAATGGCATTGTAACCAACATTACCGATTTTGGTGCTTTCGTGGATATTGGTGTGAAACAGGACGGTCTGGTACATGTAAGTCAGCTCAGCAATCGTTTTGTGAAGCATCCCACCGAAGTGGTTTCATTGGGGCAGCATGTAAAGGTGCGGGTAATGGGGGTGGATGCTCAGCGGAAGCGAATCAGTTTAACCATGAAATTTTCCGGCTGATTGTGCAGGGATTTCACCCGGTAAATAAAACAATCTTGCCCGCAAAAAGGCAACTTATGCGTAATTTTGCAGGATGACTCAACCCGCATCAGGACCGCGTATTGTAACCGCCCCAACTGGCACCAAACTCAACTGTAAAGGATGGATTCAGGAAGCCGCTTACCGCATGATTCAGAATAATCTGGACCCGGATGTGGCCGAAAAACCCGAGGATCTGATTGTATACGGAGGTCTGGGCAAAGCTGCACGAAACTGGAAGGCGTTTGATGATATCCTGAAAGCCCTGTGCACACTGGAAGAAACCGAAACCCTGATTGTGCAGAGCGGTAAGCCTGTGGCTATTCTTCCTACCCACAAGGATGCACCAAGGGTGCTGATTAGCAATAGCCAATTGGTGCCTAATTGGGCCAATTGGGATCATTTCCGTGAACTGGAGGCCAAAGGCCTGATTATGTATGGACAGATGACCGCCGGAAGCTGGATTTACATTGGTTCACAGGGAATTGTGCAGGGAACCTATGAAACCTATGCCGAATGTGCCAGACAGCATTTTGGCGGTACGCTGAAAGGAACCCTGAATGTAACTGCCGGTTTGGGCGGCATGGGCGGTGCGCAGCCCCTGGCCATAACCATGAATGAAGGAGTTGCCCTGGTGGCCGAGGTGGAGGAATGGCGCATCAGAAAGCGCCTGGAAACACGCTATCTGGATGTAATGAGCCGCGATGTGGATGAAGCCATAGACATGGCACTGGCGGCCAAAGAAAAGGGTGCTGCAGTGAGTATCGGCGTACTTTGCAATGCTGTAGACCTGCTGGAAAGACTTATAGCCAGAAATATCACACCCGAAACCCTCACAGACCAGACCAGTGCGCATGATCCGCTGATCGGCTACTATCCGGAAGGGATGGATGTGGAAGCTGCAGACAAACTCCGCCGAATTGATCCTGAAAAATATACAGAACTCAGTTACGGTACCATGGTTCACCACGTGAAACTGATGCTGGAGTTACAACAGCGCGGCAGTATTACATTCGATTACGGCAATAACCTTCGTGGACGTGCTTTTGAAAAAGGGTTGAAAAACGCATTTGATTTTCCAGGATTTGTCCCTGCTTTCATTCGCCCTTTGTTTTGTGAAGGCAAAGGTCCGTTCCGCTGGGTTGCATTGAGCGGTGACCCTGAAGATATTTATGTTACCGACCAGGCCATTCTGGAACTTTTTCCCGAAAATCAGAGCCTGAAACGCTGGATGACTATGGCTAAAGAAAAAATTGCGTTTCAGGGTTTGCCTGCCCGCATTTGCTGGCTTGGACAGGGTGAAAGGGAAAAGGCCGGACACAAATTCAATGAGCTGGTGAGAACGGGCAAGGTAAAAGCCCCCATTGTGATTGGCCGCGACCATCTGGATACCGGTTCCGTAGCTTCGCCAAACCGCGAAACGGAAGCCATGCTCGATGGCAGTGACGCCATTGCCGACTGGCCGATTTTGAACGCCCTGGTTAATACAGGCGGTGGTGCCAGCTGGGTAAGTCTGCACCACGGTGGCGGTGTGGGTATGGGCTACAGCATTCATTCCGGCATGGTAATCGTTGCGGATGGAACCGAGGATGCAGAAGCCCGACTGAAGCGAGTGCTGCACAACGATCCGGGTATGGGTGTAATTCGCCATGCCGATGCCGGCTATGAAATTGCCCGTGAAACTTCCCGCAAACACGGCCTGGATCTCGCAAGCCGAATTGGCTGATAATTGTTGCCCGAAGGGCTGACCAAACTCCTAATTTCGCTGTAGGGTTGGAACTAACTTCACCTTGTGAAGCAAACCCGTTTTATACTGTTTACAGTGCTGGCAATGTTGTGTTCCGGATTGTTCTGGCAATCTGCATGCAAAAAGAAAAACAACAATAATGGAAACCCTGAAGATGTCTGGAATATAGAAACACAGGGCATTCCAAAGTTTACGGAACATTACCTTGAATTGGCTAAAATCGGCAAGATTTCAAGGTTTAGGTCATCGGCAGGGCATGACTACAGCGATTTTACCGAGAGCTGCCGAAGTATGAAACACTATTTCTATCCTAAAGATACGACAAACTGGTCAAATATCCAAATTTATTCGCCGGTTTCGGGCCGTGTGACCCGCTTTGAACAGGAGTGGGCCGGATTTAAAATTGAGATACAATCCGATGATTATCCCGCTTTTAGGTTAATGATGTTTCATGTGGCACCGTTGCGCGAATATGTTGTGGGGGATAAGCTCATAAAAGGTCAGTTCTTAGGCTACCACATTGGTTTTGAGACCTGGTCTGATATTGCTGTTTTTGTGAATGATCCGACCCGACAAGGTCGTTTGGTTTCTTACATTGAAACCCTTTCGGATAAGGCTTTTGACGATTACAGATTGCGTGGTGTGAGTAGCAGAAATGATTTTATAATATCAAAATCGCTTCGCGATGTGAATCCTTTGGAATGCAGCGGCGATGCATTTTTACCCGGTGATTCCCTTGCCATTTGGGTTCAGCTTCAATAATCAGAATGAAGGAAGGACTCAGCAGGCAGGAAGCGGCCGAACGCTTATTGAAATACGGGTACAACGAGTGGAATATTGATCGCAGCCCCAATATTTGGCAAACCCTGAAGGAAGTGATGGGTGAGCCCATGTTTTTGTTGCTGCTGGCCTGCGGTATTCTGTACGTTATTATTGGAGATTACAGAGAAGGGGCGATACTGCTGGCAGCTTTCAGTGTGATTATGGGAATCACATTTTTGCAGACATTAAAAACGCGTAAAACCCTGGATGCACTTAAGGCCCTGTCTGCACCCAGGGTGCTGGTTCGTAGAGAAGGGAATGCTTATAGAATCCCTTCCCGGGAGCTGGTTCCGGGAGATGTAATGCTGCTATCCGAAGGCGACCGGATTTCGGCGGATGCACTTCTGGTTTCAGCGGTGCAACTTACCCTGGATGAATCGGTACTAACAGGAGAATCGGTACCGGTTCACAAGTCCATTCAGCAGGGCGAGAATATGGTTTATGCCGGAACACTTGTAGTAAAAGGGAGCGCAGAAGCGGAAGTGCAAAAAACCGCGGGAAGTTCTGAGGTTGGCGGTATTGCCCTTTCATTGGAAAGTATAAAGACATCCGCGACTCCGCTGCACCATGAGCTGAAAAAGCTTACCGGCAGACTGGCGACTGCTGGTGTGTTAATCAGTGTGGCAGTTATTGTATTTTTCTACATTACACGCAAAGACCTTGTTCAGGCTGTGCTTACAGGATTGTCGTCAGCCATGGCCATTATGCCGGAAGAGTTTCCGGTGGTGCTCACGGTTTTTATGGCGCTGGGCGCATGGCGATTGTCTTCAAAGCAGGTTCTTACACGAAAGCCGTCTGCCATTGAAACATTGGGTTCTGCAACTGTGCTGTGCACAGATAAAACCGGGACGATT
>JBEDNI010000190.1:0-4324 GCA_041170685.1 Bacteroidota bacterium
TTTGCCGGTGGTAAGTGCATCGTGGTAGATGGATACGGCATAGTCGGTAGTGCCGCCGCCGGGAGCCGATTTATAGCCAATCAGCCCGGGATAACGCAATGAGCGGGTATCTACGCCCCAGCGGTTGAAATAATACTGCGCATACAGTTCACCGGCCAGTTTGCTGATGCCATATACTGTGGTAGGATCCATCGCACCATATTGCGGTGTATTGATGCGGGGCGTGTTTGGTCCGAAAGCGGCAATGCTGCTGGGCCAGTACACTTTTTTCACAATGCCGGTATCGCGGGTTGCATCCAGCAGGTGAAAAAGACCATCCATATTGAGTTTCCAGGCAAATACCATCCATATTGAGTTTCCAGGCAAATTCAGGCATTTTTTCAGCCGTTGCACTGAGCAGGGCTGCCAGGTGATACACCTGGGTAGGTTTATACCTTTCCAGTATTTCCAGCAGCCGGGGTTTGTCCAAAATATCGAGTATTTCAAAAGGGCCGGTCTGAAAAACGGCATTATCGCTTTTTTTCACATCGCTGGCCACCACATGATTTTCGCCATAAATACCCCTAAGGGCTTCCACAAGCTCAGTACCCAGCTGTCCGCAGGCACCAATCACCAAAACAGTTTCTTTCTGCATTTCACTGCAAAGGTTCACAAAAGGGCATAATTTACAAAATCCATTTATCGACGTACCTTTGCCTTCATTGAACGCAAGGCAAATTATCATCACCGCCCACAGGGGTTTCAGGCAATTGCTCACACCGGTGCAGCAGGGCAGAACCCGGTTGATTATTTTCGGGCAGACCTTGCTTGCCTTTGCGGATATCATTGGTTTGGGAAGTATGGTTCCCGTATTAATGCTGGCACTGGACCATTCTTTTCTGGAAAAAAGCAGCAAGTTGCGGTTTATCTTCCACCAGCTGGGATTTACCTCTGAGGCCAATTTTCTGAAAACCCTTATCATCATCATTCTTTTCTTTTTTTTGGTGAAAGGAATACTGGCTTTTTTTCTGCAGCAGTACATCCGTAAAACCGCCTCTGAAATTGCGCTGAGTCTTTCCGGTCGGGCCTACAGCCGTGTTTTTCAGGACCGATCCTACGACCGCCTCAATCACGATGGGCCCGGATTTAACGAAGTGGTGTTCTTTTCGCCATTTTATTTTGTTTCAGGCAGCTATATCCCGTATCTGACCCTCATGAGTGAATTGGCCATTGTGGTGCTGCTTACGGCATTTTTTACCTGGTACAATCCGTTCATCTTTTTTCTCATTGTCGGGTTGATTGGCGGTGGTTTTTTTCTGGTGAATCGCTTTGCGCGAAGGCGAATTACGGAACTGGGCGAGGCCGGTGCACAATTCAGAGACAGGGCATTGCGGGAAATTAACTACGGCAGTGGTGGTTTCACCGATATTATTACCCATGGCGCAGAGGATTATTTCCGAGAAAAAATGCTGCGTCATTTCCGCGGTTTTTCCGAAAGCGGAATCCGTGCCATCAACCTGCAGACATTGCCGTTCAGGGTGAACGAAATGATAGCGCTGCTGGGCATTACCCTGCTGGTGGTTTATGCCTATTTTTTCTCCAGTGACAATATAGGTCAGGTGCGCGCCCTGGCTGCGCTGTTTGCCATTGCGGTGTTTAGAATGTTGCCCGCTGCCAACCGCGTTTTGCAGAGTTTAATGCACCTGAAATTGAGTGCATACACCTATGAACAACTGAAGCCGATGGTGGCTGAAAGGTCCCATATACAGAAAAATATCAGTACGTTTAAACAGCAAATTGACATGAGAGATATTCATTTTGCGTTTAGCGATAAACCTGAAATTATCAGCAACCTGAACCTCAGCATTCGCAAAGGTGAGTGTATTGGTATCCGCGGGATTTCAGGTGTCGGGAAATCGACGCTGGTGAAGCTGCTGATGGGTTATTATCAGCCCGCATCTGGTGAGGTAATCGTGGATGGTCTGAAAATGGATGAGCATCACAGTGCATTGGAATTGTTTTCCTATTTGGGTCAGGATCCTTACATCATCAATGGAAGCATCGCAGATAATGTGGTTTTTGGGTCTGAGGAAAAGGAAGAATCCCGGATGCTGAAGGCCCTGGAGATGGCCGCCTTTACCTGGCCTGAAGCCGCCGGCGACATACTCAAAGAGGAGGTTGGGGATCATGGTTCCCGGCTGAGTGAAGGGCAAAAACAGAGACTGGCGCTGGCACGGGCCATATACCACAACAGCGAGGTGCTGATTCTGGATGAACCCAGCAGTGCGCTGGACGATGCCACAGAGAAAATCTTGTTTTCTCACCTGCTTGCCTTGAAAAATTCCGGTAAGACTCTCATTATTATTGCGCATCGCGAAAAAGTTTTCGACATTTGCGATTCTGTTTACACGTTAGAAAACAGGCATTTAACCCCTTACAACAAATGAAAGTAAAATTTGCAGTTCTTGGTGCCGGGCACATAGGAAAGCGTCACGCAGAAATGATTGTACGCAACCCGGATGCCGAGCTGGTGGCCCTTGCCGATATTCGTCCCAAACAAACACTGGGATTGGATGCCTACAGCGTACCTTTTTTTGCCTCGCTCGATGCTTTGTTGAAAGAGGGTCCTGATTTTGATGTATTGAATATTGCCACGCCCAACGGATTGCATGGACAGCATGCTGTGGCGGCACTAAAGGCCAACAAGCATGTGGTGATAGAAAAACCTATGGCCCTGAGCAAGGCCGAGTGTGAACAGGTGGTTTACAATGCCATGGCCCATCACAAGCTGGTGTTTTGCGTGATGCAAAACCGCTACTCACCCCCGTCGGTTTGGGTGAAAGAACTGCTGGACAGTGGCAAACTGGGCAAGATTTTTATGGTGCAGGTAAACTGTTTCTGGAATCGGGATGAACGCTATTACAAGGCAGGCAACTGGAAAGGCCTGCTCACCCTGGATGGCGGAACCCTGTTTACCCAGTTTTCGCACTTTATTGATATCATGTACTGGCTTTTTGGGGATATCACCGACATACGCTCACAGTTTGAGGATTTCACCCATAAAACCCACACAGAATTTGAGGATTCCGGCATGATTCAGTTTAAATTTCTGAATGGTGGAATGGGTTCTATCAATTACTCCACAAGCGTTTGGGATAAGAATTTTGAGAGTTCCATCACCATCATTGCCGAAAACGGTACCGTGAAAATTGGTGGGCAATACATGAACGAAGTGGAATATTGCCACATCAAAGATTACACCATACCCGAACTGCCACCGGCCAATCCTGCCAATGATTATGGGCCCTACAAAGGCAGTGCGGCCAACCATAATTTTGTGATTGAGAATGTGGTGGACACCATTTGCCACAAGGTGGCCCCTTCTACCAATGCGCTGGAAGGTCTGAAAGTAGTGGAAATCATTGAGCGTATCTACGACTCAAACACTTATCTGGAGAGCAAAAAAGACATTGTTGAAGACACTTATCCCAGGGGATAAAAAAAATTTAGTTTTTTTTGGGGGTAACTTTCTTTTTTGTGGTATTAAAGGTCACAAAAAGGAATGAAGGAACAACTCGAATCCAATCTGATTACGAAGTATGCCGCCGGGCTTATGTCACGCGAAGAAATGAAGCATCTGGAAGAATGGTTGAAGAAAAACCCTCAGTATAACATTACCGTTGCCATCATTAAGCAACAGGTAGATGCGCTGGTTAATGGGGCAGGAAGGGTATTGGCACAATGAACCATAAAGATACGAAAATTAACGCAGATTTCCAAGAAGTTTGGGATGCAGCCGCGGGATATACCTACCCCGAAGCATCGCAAAATACTGAGCAGTGGAATGCATTTCAGTCCAAATTAAGCAGCCATAATCTTAAAATCACGCATCGTCCCTTGTATACCCGCAAGTGGTTTGTTGCAGCAGCCACAATGGCACTGCTGGCCGGGTTTACTGCCATAATTTACAGCAATCTGGCAGGCGGTCATGTGCAGCCGTTGGTTGCCACCACCGGACCGGGTGAGGTAAAAACCATCACCTTGCCTGATGGTTCGGAAGTAACCTTAAATAGCAAACCATCACCTTGCCTGATGGTTCGGAAGTAACCTTAAATAGCAATAGTCGCCTGTCTTATGACGCTGAGTTCAGTAACCACAACAGGCATATTACCTTGTCAGGCCAGGCACATTTTGAGGTTAAAAAGAATGAATTGTTGCCTTTTGTAGTTCAGAGTTCACATGTGAATGTAACCGTGCTGGGAACAGGATTTACGGTGGCTGATTATCCTTCAGAAACGCCTTCGGTTGAGGTGGCTCATGGCAGGGTGCAGGTTGACGCTGAAGG
>JBEDNI010000191.1:0-3762 GCA_041170685.1 Bacteroidota bacterium
TACTATCACGGATTTTCCGACAAAAAGCAGCTGGGAGATTTCAGATTTGTTATAGTAGAAGAGGAAATCAGTCAGGAAAACGAGTTGCCCTTGCCGGATGCACTCATTATGAAGGCCTATAGCTGGGTACGTAAAACCGCAGCCAGCCCTGATAAATGGTTTGGGCTGGATTATAGTATGGTAACTTACGAGCTTATCCCCGTTGTTTTCAAAAAGACTGCCCCGGTAAAACTTACCCGAATTTCATAATTAGACGATGAAGCGCACCGCACTGTTAATGCTGTTTGCTGTTCAGACGGCAAGCCATTTATTTGCCCAAAAGTCCCCTTTTACCCTCGAAGACATTTTTCTGAAAGGGACATTTAAAACTTCAGGCATCGCCGGATTTAACGTGATGAATGATGGGATGCATTACACAGAACTGATTACCGAATCCAATGGATGGCCCAAACCCGGCACGCCTCCCCCACGCTGGCGCATCATCAAACGCAAGCTATCGAACGGAGACAGCACCGGCATTATTATCAGAAGTTCAGAAACCACCATCGATTTGGTACCGGACCGCTACACATTCTCCCGTGATGAGAAATACATGGTGATTACTGCTGCCACAGAATCCATTTACCGCCACAGTACAAAATCCCTTGTTTTTCTGGTGGACTTAACCAATGGAAATTCCCTGAAAATCAGCGAGGAGAAAGCCATGTATCCGGAGTTGAGTCCCGACAATCGCTATCTGGCCTATGTGCGCGACAATAACCTATACACGTTTGACCTGAAAAACATGGTGGAAAAAGCGGTGACCGCGGATGGACAAAAGAACAGCGTTATCAACGGCGCCGTAGACTGGGTGTATGAGGAAGAATTCAGTATGAGCCGGGGTTTTGAGTGGTCTCCCGACAGCAAATTCATCGCCTATTACCGTTTTGATGAAAGTGGAGTGAAGGAATTTAGCATGGATATGTTTTCGGGACTGTATCCATCGCAGGAACGCTGGAAATATCCCAAAGCAGGTGAAGACAATTCAGTGGTTGATGTGTATGTGCACGAACTCGGCACAGATAGAAGCATCAGAGCAAATATTGCCTCCGAAGACCATTATCTGCCCCGAATCCTATGGACTCAGGTACCCGGAAAATTAAGCATTCAATGGCTGAACCGCACCCAAAACGAATGGAAACTACTTTTTGCCAATGCCAAAACCGGCGCAGTCACCACTGTACTGTCTGAGAAAAGCAAAACCTACATTGATATTCACGACAATCTGTATTTCTTTAAAAATTCTCCCGGATTTATTACCACTTCGGAAAAGAACGGGTACAATCATATATACCGGTATACCCCCACCAAAGTGCTGAATCAATTTTTGGAAAAACCTGTAACCCGCGGCAATTTTGATGTTTTGGGGATTAACCACGTTAATGAAGCCACCGGGCTGATATACTTTAACAGCAGCGAAATTTCACCCACCGAAGACCATTGCTACAGCATTGACCTAAACGGCAAGAAAAAGACAGCCATTACACCGGAACCGGGTCATCATAGTGTATCAGTGCTGAACGGAGGCAAATTTTACATCGATGCTTACAGCCGTTTTGGTGAGCCATCGGCTTTTTTACTGAAAGAATTCACAAAATCAACACTCAACAAGCCCAGGATACTGGAGGACAATGCCATTGCCAGAAAAACCATTGAAACCTATGCCTTTGGCAGAGGTGAATTTGGCATGGCCACCATAGACAGTGGCGTTTCACTGCACTACTGGATGATGAAACCCCATGATTTCGACCCTAATAAAAAATATCCCGTGCTGATGTTTGTGTATGGCGGACCGGGGGCCAATACCGTGAGAAACAGCTGGGGCGGACGAAACTATCTCTACCATCAGTACCTAACGCAGAAAGGATATATTGTGGTGAGCTTCGATGGCCGCGGAACAGGCCATCGCGGGGAAGCATTTAAGAAAAGCACATACATGAACCTGGGTAAGCTGGAACATATTGACCAGACTTCTGCTGCCCGATGGCTGGGCAGGTTACCGTATGTAGACAACAACCGCATTGGCATCTGGGGCTGGAGTTTTGGCGGCTATATGAGCAGCCTGTGCATCACCAAAAGCGCCGATGTTTTTAAAACGGCCGTGGCTGTGGCACCTGTTACCAGCTGGCGTTATTATGACAATATTTACACCGAACGATTTCTGCGCAAACCATCAGAAAATCCCGGGGGATATGATGAAAACTCGCCCGTTCAGTTTGTTAAAAACATCAAAGGCAATTATCTGCTCATACATGGCACCGGCGACGATAATGTACACTGGCAAAACAGCGCTGAAATGATTAACGCCATGATCAAAGCCGGTGTGCGCTATGATGCGGAAGTTTATCCCAACCGCAACCATGGCATTGGCGACAGAAACGGACAGTACCATCTATACAGACGTATGGCAGAGTACATTTTGGAAAAACTCTAGCCAAGGCAGCATCGCTTTCTTCAAACTGTTTCTTGATACAATTCAAATGAAAATGTTTATTTTTTCGTTGTGCATGTAGCGATTTATTCGTTTTAATATTTCTAATTTATGAAAATCCTTGTTAAAATTTTGGTGCTTCAGTTCGCACGTAGGCTTTGTATGGATGAAACCTATTTTTATTTCAGTCTCACAATCCCTTCTTATTTTGTTATCTTCCTTTTTCCCCCATCCATGTTCAGTGCCGTTTCTCTGATTATACTCCACTATATTTGTTGGAAATACCTTATGCGCCCTGCTTTTAAAGCAATTGGAGATATGGAAACCGACCGGAAAGAAATTGAAAACGCTATTATTGCATTAAAAATTAAACAACGTAAATAGTAAAACATGAAAAAACTGATTGTATTAACCCTGCTGGTATGGGTTGGCCAAAAAGCCATGGCACAAAAGGTGTACAAGACTTCCTACAAAAGCGAAGCCGATAAAATCATTTATGTAACCGATTACAAAAGCGAGGCAGACATGATTGTGTACGAAACACAATATAAAAGCGAAGCCAAACCCTACAGCGGAATCTGGTTCTGGACACAATACAAAAGTGAAGCCGACTGGCAGGTATATTTCACCAAGTATAAAAGCGAAGCTACACTCAAGATTTACATTACCAAATACAAGAGTGAAGCGGGAATGAAGTAAAACACAAAACCATTCGCTTGGTTCGATGTTACATTTTAAATCTTTTTCAAACCATGAACCTAAAACCCGGAGATAAAGCACCCGCTTTCAGCGCACCCGACCAAAATGGCCAGACCCTTACCCTAAATGATTTTGCCGGCAAAAAGCTGGTGTTATATTTCTACCCGAAGGATGACACCCCCGGCTGTACAGCAGAAGCCTGCAGTCTGCGGGACAACTACGATGCGCTTATCAAACAAGGCTATGCCATTTTGGGTGTAAGTCCTGACAATGAAAAAAAACACCAGAAATTCATTGCCAAATACGAACTGCCTTTCAGTCTGCTGGCCGATACCGACAACAAAGTAGCTACCGATTATGGCGTATGGGTAGAAAAAAGTATGTACGGGCGTAAATACATGGGCATAGCCCGCACTACCTTCGTTATTGATGAAAATGGAATCATCAGTGAAGTAATTGAGAAGGTGGAAACCGCAAAGCATGCGGCACAGATCCTGAATTAAGTCCTTGTTTTAGCGTTAATCCCTTTACTTCCCTACTTTTGCGGTTGGAATATGGGGACATTGAATCAAATCGGAATCATTGGTAGCGGA
>JBEDNI010000192.1:0-3743 GCA_041170685.1 Bacteroidota bacterium
GTAATATAAAATATGACATATTGACAATTTTTATGACAGCAATGTAATCGATATTTTCTATAAAGTTAGTTGTGAATTTGACCTTGTTTACCGAATTTTGCATCAAATCAAATACATAAGATATGAAAATGAAACATTTACTTTTCGCCATGGCCGTTCCGGCTCTGGTTTTTCTGACTGCCTGCAATGACAGCGGTTCAGACGGAGACAGTGCACCCAAACCCACCCTTTCATTCCAAACCGGTGCAGGATTTACCTCAACTGATGCAAAAGCCGGTGTTGACAGCACTTTGAAAATCGGGGTAATCGCCCAAAGCAATGACGCGAAGCTTGCAAAAATATCTATTAGTCTTAGCACCAACGGTGGAACTGCGGGTGTTATTTTCGACACCACCATTACCTCCAAGAGTACTGCTTTTACCTACAACTATAAAGTACAGGGCACTGTAGGTGACAATTTGAAATTAACTGTGAAAGCTGAAGATGCCAACGGCACCTCAGCAGAACAGTCTTTAACCATAGATATTGAACCTAAAACTTTTGTAATGGGTGTTCAGCAAAATCAGCGTGTTTATAACCTACAGGGTCCTAACCCCGGAGCTTATGACCTCACCAAATCAGTAAATAAATTGTCTACGGACAATCCTCAGGAAAAAGACATCATTGATGGCACGCCAACCACTACTCCCATTGTTTTCAGCAAGTCATGGACTTCGGGCAATGGCAGCAAGTTTGTTAAGTTGACTGCAAACGACTATAACCTGTCCGTTACCAGTGCTTATGTTTACAATCTCTGGAAAAACAACGCAGCCAATGCAACTGCAACCGTCTCTAATATAGCAAAGGGTGACGTAATTTTGGTCAAGTCAGGTCAGGCAGTTCCGTTCGGTATTTACATCATCAAAATAACGGACGTGATTAACACGGCTTCAGACAATCTGGATTATATTTTGTTTGAATACAGAGGCGATATCTAATCGCTCAACTTCCTAAGATAAAAACCCTGACATAACAGTCGGGGTTTTTTGTTGAAAAATCTACCTTCATTTATCTTTAATTTGCATATCGTGAAGCGAATTGGAATTTTTACATCCGGTGGAGACTCGCCTGGCATGAACGCCTGTATCAGGGCAGCCGTCAGAACTTGCCTTGCCTATGGGATTGAACCCTACGGCATCAGGCGTGGATATGAGGGCATGATTGAAGGCGACATTCATCCTTTGAATGCCGGCAGCGTGTCTAACATCATTCAGTATGGCGGAACGGTTCTCAAAACTGCACGAAGTGCGGAATTCAGAACAACCGAAGGGCGGGCAAAAGCCGCAGAAAACCTCAAAAAACATGGCATTGAAGGACTAGTTTGCATTGGCGGCAATGGTTCCTACACAGGAGCACTTTATTTGCAAAAGGAACACGGAATTCCTTCCATAGGATGTCCGGGAACTATTGATAATGACCTTGCAGGTACCGATTACACCATAGGATTTGATACCGCTGTAAACACCGCCATGGACGCTATAGACAGAATTCGGGACACCGCTGAAAGCCACGGTCGTGTTTTCTTTGTGGAGGTAATGGGCCGTGATTCGGGCTACATAGGCCTGTATGCCGGACTAGCAGGTGGTGCCGAAGGTATTCTGATTCCGGAAAAAGGCAACCAGTTTGATGTACTTATTAAACATTACGAGCAAAAAAGCCGTAAAAAAGAGTTCTCAATATATGTGGTGGCAGAGGGAGATGAAGAAGGTAAGGCCCTAGAACTTTCAAGGCGCTTTTTACAGCATTATCCACTTAGCGATACGCGGGTTGTGGTTTTGGGGCACATACAGCGCGGCGGTAAGCCGTCAGCCAGCGACAGAATACTGGCCAGCAGGCTGGGTGCACACGCAGTAAAAGGTTTAAACGAAGGAAAAAACAATTGTGCAGTAGGTGTTATCCGCGACGAAATCGTTTACACATCTTTCGAAGAGGCTATTAAAGGCAAAAAAGAACTCAATGATAACCTTTGGATACTTAATGAAATGATTTGCCGCTAATATGCTGCTCCAACTCAGGGTTAATAACTTTGCCCTTATACGTTCCTTAACATTCATACCGCGAAACGGCATGAATGTAATCACCGGCGAAACCGGTGCAGGAAAGAGCATCTTACTCGGTGCCCTCGGATTGGTTACAGGAAACCGTGCCGAAATGTCTGCGCTGTTAAACCAACAGGAAAAGTGCATCGTTGAAGCCGAATTTGACGTTCGTAACCTTCAGTTACAACCCCTGTTTGAAGAACTAGAGCTCGACTATGATCCTGTATGCATCATCAGGCGCGAAATCAGTACCCAAGGGAAAAGCAGGGCCTTTGTAAACGACACCCCGGTGCAATTATCGGTGCTTAAACAACTTTCCGGTAATCTGGTGCAGGTACACACCCAAAATACAGGCACATTTATTTCAGATCCACTGGAACAATTGCATGTAATAGACGACTTTGCAGGTAATAATGACATAAAGCAACATTATCATTCCGCATTTAAAGAATGGAAAAACGCCATAAAAAACCGTGATCTCCTCTTGGAGAAAAAAAATTCCTTTGAGCGAGAACAGGATTTCATACGCTTTCAGCATGAGGAGTTAAGCAATTTTTCTCCCGTAGAAAATGAAGAAACAGAACTGGAATCTACCATCCAAATGCTTGCCAACGCGGATGAAATTAGCAAAACCTGCCGTCAGGCAGTAGACCAACTCACTGAAAATGAGCTTTCCGTGGCAGACAGAATTAACAGCATAAAGCAGTTATTCCGACAAGCGGAACGCTTCCTCGACAGTGCAGAGAAATATAAAAATCGCCTGCAGAGTATTGCTGAAGAGTTAAAGGAATTATCCCGGGAAATTGACCATACAGGTCAGCTGGCAGAAAACAATCCTGAATTGCTGGAAAACTTACAGGAGCGACAGGCCCGTATGCAATTACTTTTCAGAAAGCATGCAGTAGAAAACAGCACCGGGCTTATAGCCATTTTACAAAATTTGGCACTTAGGCTTCAGGAAGCACATCATCTGGATGAAGAGATTGAAGGGATTAATTTGCATATCGCAACATGCGAGAAAGCTGTACTCACATGCGGTAAGAATCTTCATGAAAGTAGGGTAACTGCCGGAAATTTACTGATGACCGCCGTAGCAGAACAATTGCAAAAACTGGGTATGCCCCATGCAAAACTCGCTTGTGAATGGCTGGAGCACACGGAAAAGCCGGATCTGAATGGCCTGGCTTCCCTACGAATGACCTTCAGGGCAAACGCCGGCTCTCCCCTGCTTCCGTTGGAAAAAGTAGCTTCAGGCGGTGAGCTTTCCAGGGTCAATTTTTGTTTGAGAAGCCTAACAGCCATGAAAAAAACTCTGCCTACGCTGATTTACGATGAGGCTGATACAGGAATTAGCGGAGAAATAGCCCTTCAAATGGCCCGAATGATGCGGGATATGTCTATGGGGCATCAACTAATTTGTATCACACACCTCCCTCAGGTAGCTGCTGCAGGAAATAGCCACTATCGCATTTACAAAGAGGAAACGGAAGACTTTACCGAAAGTAAAATGGCATTATTAAGTCCCGATGAACGGACACAGCATCTGGCTTACATGCTGTCAGGCAACACCGCCGGATCTGCTGCTGTGGGCAACGCCCATGAGTTGCTTAAGATGTTTGCAGATTAAAGCAGTTTATCCGGCGCGGCTACATGGATTTCATACCA
>JBEDNI010000193.1:0-3730 GCA_041170685.1 Bacteroidota bacterium
GTATAAACCATAAAACAAGACCATGCCAAAGGTGAAAATGCCCCGCTCAAATCCATCCCTGGACATGACACCCATGGTGGATCTGGCGTTTCTGCTGGTAACCTTTTTCATGCTCACTTCCAGTTTCAGAACCCCGGAGCCGGTGGTGGTAGATCCCCCCACCAGTACCACGAAAACAGAAATACCCAAACAGGTATTCATGATTACAATTGACAATCAGGGCAGGGCATTCATTGATCTTACGAATCCCGCCGTGAAATCAAGGGTTTTTGAAAAGGTTTGCAACCAATCAGGAATTAAAGTCGATTCTATGACCGTCAAAAAATTTGCAGGGTCAGGAGCTATCGGTTTGAAAATAACTGCAATACCACAATATCTGGAGCTGGAGGCAAATGAAAGAACCAAGGTGAATCAGACCGGAGTGCCATATGACACAACCGGTAAAAAAAGTGAATTATACTGGTGGGCTTATTACACAAGGCTTGAGGCACATGCAGATTTCAAATCGCGTGAGGAAGAAGCCAAAACTCGCAAGCTCCAATTTGATAAATCCAATTATATTCAATTTGCCGTGAAAGCAGCATCTGATGCCAAATATGACGCGGTAAAAAATGTAATTCAGGTTTTCAGGGATGCCAAAGTAAAGCAATTCCAGATGATCACAGGTCTAGAGTCAGAACCATCATTGAAATAAGAAAGGAAAAGACAAATGGCACAAATTCAGGATAATGGTGGTGGTGGCCACGGTAAAGGCGATAAAAAAAGAGCCAAAAAACAAAGTACCCATGTGGACATGACACCTATGGTGGACCTTGCATTTCTTTTGCTTACATTTTTCGTTCTTACATCCACGTTCAGCAAGCCCAAAGTGCTCCGTATGATTTTTCCGGAGAAGCTTGATGAAAACGTGAAAGATCAGAAAGCACCCGAGGTAAAGGATGGTATCACGCTTTTACTTACAGCCAATGATAAAATTTATTATTACAGAGGTTCTTTGAAACCCAATACAGAGCTTATCCCCATTGATTATACACGCACAGGGTTGAGAAAAGTACTGGTAGATTACAATGCAGATATGCTTGTGAAATTACAAGATATTCAAAAGCGGATGAATAAACTGGACGATAAGGATACTGCAGCCAAAAGAAAATTGGATGAAGAGGTACTCAATGTGCAGAAAGCTTCTAAGCAAATTGTATTGGTCAAAAACGATGAAGGCGCTACCTATCGAAATATGATAGATGTGATGGATGAGTTTATGATTACCCAGATTGCCAAGTATTACGTAATTGATGAAGGCATGGCAAAGCTTGAGGTAGATTTGATAAAAAAACAAGGTAAATAAAGGAGGAGATATGGCAAACGACATTTTCAACGCTTGGGATCAGCCGGAATCGGCAGACCGCCTTGCCATGGTTTTTGAAGACAGGTTTAAAGATTATGGTGCTTATTACGTAAGAAGCATTTACCGCAGATCCAAAGTGATTGCCACAGCTGTCGCCTGTTCTTTTGTTTTGCTTGCGGCATCCATTCCATTGATTCTGGAAAAAATCGGAGGTAAAGAGGACGGAAATAAGGTAAAAATTGTGATTACCAACCTGGAGGATGTAAAAGCCCCTGAGGAAGAGGAGGAAGAAAAGCCCAAAGAACCGCCCAAAATGGAGGAGCCGGAGCCTGTTGCAACCCAGGCTTACGTAGCCCCTACTATCAATGAAAACACCACAGAAGAGTTTGAAGCAGAACCGGTTTCTACGATCAGTAACGCAAGTACTAAAACTCAGCAAGGTTCTGATGATCCTTTTGACGGTTCTACCAATACTGGCGGTGGAAGCCCTTTTGAAGGAAACAATGAACCCGTGGGTAAGGTACAGATAGAAGCAAAATTTCCGGGTGGAGATGAGGCGTTCAAACGCTTTATTGTGGCCAATTTTGAATATCCTGAACGTTGCCGGGATGAGGGTATCGAGGGGTATGTGCAACTCAAATTTGTTGTTGATGTGAATGGTAGAATTTCAAGAATTCAGATTGTTCAGCCCACACCGGGTTGTCCGGAATTCGATAAAGAAGCCATTCGCGTGCTTCAAAAATGTCCACCTTGGATTCCTGCTCAAAACAACGGCAAATTCACCACTGCTTGGAGAACATTGCCTATCAGACTTACACTTCAATAAAAATAACAAAAGAAAAGCCCCGGAAACGGGGCTTTTCTTTTGTGGGTAATTTTTGGAGGCGATTTCACGGTATTATTGTTGTTTTGAATGTATTGAATAATCCCATGCTTCATATTCAATCGCTGTCCATAGGCCGCGAAAAGAAGGTGTTGTCCTCAATCCCTGATTTACAGATTGAAAAAGGAAAAACATACGGCATCATTGGTGAAAGCGGAAGCGGTAAATCTCTTTTTCTTCTCTCGATTATGGGATTGTTGCCTAAGGAGCTTAGTGTCACTGGAAAACTAAGCTTTAATTCAACAAATGGATTTGTATCCTTATTGGAGTGCGATGCTGAGTCATTGAGAAAAATGAGAGGCAACTCCATAGGTATGATTTTTCAGGAGCCGCTAAGTGCACTGAATCCACAGCGAAAATGTGGATGGCAGCTTTTAGAAGCCTTGAAGGTTCACCGGCAGATGGACATGCAAAAAGTTAAAGAAATTTGCCTCACTGCCCTTAAAGAGGTAGGCATTGAACAGCCCGAACGAATATTTAATGCATATCCCCATCAGGTTAGCGGGGGGCAGCGGCAACGGGTGATGATTGCCATGGCCACCATTCACAAGCCATCCCTCGTGCTGGCGGATGAGCCCACAACAGCACTGGATCCCGAAACTGCCGAAAAAGTGCTTGAAACCTTGGTGCTGGTTTGCCGAAACATGGGAAGCAGTCTCATATTGGTAAGCCACGATTTGCCACTGGTGATGAAGCATTGTAAGCATTTGACAGTAATGCAGCACGGACATGTGGTGGTTTCGGGAGCTGCCTCCGAACTGCTGTCTGATGGGAAAATACACCCTTATGTAAAAGCCCTCCAGGATGCATTGCCAAAGGGTAAAAGAGGCTTACTGCCTTCGGCCCCCGAAATTTTGAATGCCAATAACCTTAGCAAAAATTATCTCACCAATAAAAATACATTCCGTGCCCTGGAAGGCATCTCATTTAATCTGAGGAAAGGAGAGGGTCTTGCCATTTTGGGCTACTCAGGTTCGGGAAAAACAACCCTGGCGAAAATTCTGACCGGTCTTGAAACCGCTGATGACGGCAGTGTGCTTTTTAATGGCGAATCACTGCTCAGTAAAAAACCCACGGGTGTGCAAATGGTGTTTCAGGATCCTTTTTCATCCCTTAATACGGAAATCAGCAACAGAAATACCCTGCTAGAAGTATTAAATCTAAGGGGCATACATGGACAATTCGCTTCAACGCAAATAAAAAATTTATTTTTTAAGGTTGGTTTGGATGAGAGTTTGCTGGATCGTTTTCCACATCAGTTAAGCGGGGGGCAACGACAGCGATTGTGCATAGCACGGGCTTTGGCAGGGAATCCACAGGTGCTTGTGTTGGATGAGGCCGTAGCGGCATTGGACCCTTTGGTGCAAAAGCAGATACTGGACTTACTTAAGCATATACAAGAAGAGACGGGGGTTATTTATTTATTTATTACCCATAATCCTGATGCAGCACGTTACCTCTGTCATCGTTATATCAAACTTGAAAATGGTATTGATGGATTA
>JBEDNI010000194.1:0-3727 GCA_041170685.1 Bacteroidota bacterium
GCCGTAAACGCGTTTAACCACCTTTTCTATTTTGGCATCAATACTGTCGTTGAGATCGTAGGCATAATTGATAGGTCCTGATGGATTGTTATCCACTACTTCTGCCACGGTTTCGGCCAGAGAGGCGGCGCCTGCACCACCTTTTACGAAACATTCGTTCACAGCCACTTTCACGCCCTGATCTTTGCACCAGTCTATCAGATAGTTCATTTCGTTTTCGGTGTCCCAGCCATATTTATTAATGCTTACCACCGCGTTTTGTCCAAACGCCTGCACATTGCGAATATGGTGCTGTACGTTTTGAAGGCCTGTTTTCAGGGCTTCGGCATTCACATCGCGCATGTTTTTCTCGCCGGCACCGCCATGCAGTTTGATGGCCTGCAGTGAAGCAACTATAACCGTTGCAGCGGGCTGCAATCCTGCCATTCGGCATTTGATATCGAAGAATTTTTCGGCACCCAGATCCGAACCGAAACCGCTTTCAGTAACCACATAATCGGTAAGGTTTAGGGCAGTTTTGGTGGCAATCACGCTGTTGCAACCATGCGCAATGTTGGCAAACGGACCACCATGAATAATGGCGGGCGTGTGTTCGGTGGTTTGCACCAGGTTGGGCATAATGGCATCGCGAAGCAGCACCACAATACTGGAACCAAAACCCAAATCGCCGACGGTTATGGGTTTTTTGCCGGAATATCCTACCACAATGCGATCAATGCGGCGTTCCAGGTCTTCCAGGTTTTCACTCAAACAGAGCAGCGCCATGATTTCCGAAGCCGGCGTAATATCAAATCCGGTTTCTGTGGGAATGCCATTGGTGCTGCCATGCAGGCCGCTCACCATGTGGCGAAGCATACGGTCGTTTACATCCAGCACGCGTTTCCACAAAATTTGTGTGAGGGCGTTTTCGCCGGTTTTATTCCAGTAGCGGTAATTGTCTACCAGCGCGGCAATCATGTTGTTGGCACTGGTAATGGCGTGGAAATCACCCGTAAAGTGAAGGTTGATGTCTTC
The DNA here is from genome assembly GCA_041170685.1 of Bacteroidota bacterium. Classification (GTDB taxonomy): domain Bacteria; phylum Bacteroidota; class Bacteroidia; order NS11-12g; family UBA955; genus RGEC01. Next base: position 1,015 of record JBEDNI010000194.1, read on the forward strand.
CATAGGCAGCACCTGTGCATATCCGCCGCCTGCAGCACCGCCTTTCATTCCGAAGCATGGTCCAAGACTGGGTTCGCGCAGCGCCACCATGGCTTTTTTACCGATATGGTTTAATCCGAGAGACAAACCCACGCTGGTTACGGTTTTGCCCACACCGGCCTTGTTGGGTGTGATGGCAGTTACCATAATCAGTTTACCTTTTTTATCCGATTGAAGGTATTTCAGCGGAATTTTGGCTTTGGTTCGGCCGTATGGAATTAAGTCATCCTGGGCTATGTTGAGGTGCTGAGCAATTTCACCGATGGGCTTCAAAGGCGTAGAGCGGGAGATTTCAATGTCTGACTTCATGCTTCGGCAATAATAGGATTTTTTTTAATTGGTTGGGTTATCTTTGTGCAATGGGCAAATGGATTTTTACCGGATTTTGTATGGCAGCCGCCGTTTTACTGTTTCAGTGTGCTGCAAAAAAAACACAGACAGCTCAACGTTTTGTTGAGCCAGCTGTGAATCGTAACGCTGTTGAACCTGAGCCCTTTCTATCGCCTGAAGAAATAGCGGCTGATAAGGAAAGAAAAATGCTGGCCGCCGCTGAGTCCGTGGAGCAAGGTGCTACTTCTGATTGGTTAATGCAGGGAAAAGAAATCATGAATAATCAGTGCGGCAGTTGCCACAAGGCCAAAGATCCCATAAAATATGATGAAGCCAGCTGGGTAAGGCACATGAGCCGCATGGTTCCTAAAGCTAAACTCAGCGATGAACAGGCCAAATTTCTGCGTGTTTATACAATTGCACTAATCAGAACAAAAAAATAAGCTTTAGGCTTTTTTGTAAACCGGAACCGTAGAACAGGGTTCACCAAACATCAAACTCTTAACGTAAGGTTGTAACAATCTTGTGATTTCTACGTAGGCAGCGGGTGTAACATATTGATCACCGCATCCTTTAATAACAACGCGTTTTTCGGAGTAATCCGCGGGGTTCACCATCGTCAGGGCCTGCATGAAGAGGGCTGTGTCCAGCGCAGCGGAATCTCCAAATAAAAAGAAATGGGCTACCCCGGTGAGTCTTGCTGCAATCAGCATGTAGGCCCAGGTGGGTACGATGGCATCAGCTGAACAATGAATAAACACATTGGCATCCCGGTATTGCTCCCAGTTGTGGTTTTTTATCCAGTCGCGAAAATCCTTCTCCTTCAGAATCAGCCCCATGAATAGCGTGTCTTTGATGTCTATCCCCATGCGCTGACCGGGATGCAGGTATTGCTCCAGGTTCAGCGTTACTATGCCACTTCCCGCCACACGGTTTATGATAGTCTCTTCCATGATGAATGATGCTGCAAATATCGGGTAGTTTTGACTTTTCTGTCAATTTTACTATACAAAACGCAATCGGGCCCGTAGCAATTCAAATAAAGCATTCATCTTTGCTGTGATGGGTATGTTTTTTGTAAAGATAAAAACAATGCGGATCAGGTTGTTTGCTTACGGAGTCTATATTTTTCTTTTCACCTCGGTGAATGGGCAGCTTTTTGTAAAACCCTCAGCAGCCCTGACCATGCGCAGCACAGCCGTTGAAATCACCCAGCCCAAGGATATTGATTTCATCAAAGCCAACCTGGATAAATTCTATGGTATACAGCGAATCAGAATCAGTGGAAACGTAGATGTGAGCCGTGTTTGCGATGTGTTGCCATTGCTGGATGATTTAGATGAAGTTCAGCTGTTGAAATTCAGCGGAACCCTGAATGATGAGGATGTGGAACACCTGACCTGGGTGAATCAGGTGAGTATATGGCTGAAAAACGGTCGTGAAGATCAGATTTTGTTCAATGACCGACTGGGGCGGCTTAACAGACTAACCCTCATATTTGAGGTGGCACCGGAAAGCTATGATTTTATGACGGGATGGAAGGTTAGGGGATTGCGGCTGGTGGCACCCTATGTGAAGAAAGAACTGCCTGCAGCCATTCAGGCAGCTACGCGAATCAAGGGCTTAAGAGAATTTGGAATCAGTGTAGACGCCATCACCGATCTGCCCGCCGGGATAGCCGGCATTGGTCTTCTGGAAAAGCTGACCATCACCGACAATCTAAGCTGGTTGAGTGAAAAATCGCCGGATGATTTACCGGTGTTGAAGCAAAACATTGAAATTGCGCTTAACCAAGATCAAACACGCAGGATTGCATTGCACTATCAGGCGCAGGAAGCAGTTATGTTGCCATGGGAAATGAAACACATAGCTTCGTTGTTTCCCAATGCCCGGTTGGCACCCTGGGCCAATCAAACCGGCGATACCAGCATGATGGGGCAGTTTTCCGAATTTATTGCCTGTAGGAAAGACGGAGCCGGAGGCTTTAAAAAACCGACAGAACAAGGGTTTTTACCCCATCTGTCAGAGGGTTCTTATTCTTTTGAGGGCGATAATCAACAGGACAGAGTTTACTACCTGAATGCAGAAGCTGCGTTGCTGGTTCCCGGAGGCGCTATGGAAACCTTAGACGGGCAGCGGGTAGACCGTTATCATATTCGCTGCACGCTGTTAAATAGAATTGGTAGGTACATGGGCAATGGTTTTCCGCTTAATTATGATAGTTCCGGCAGAAGCTATAACCTGGCACCCGGGGTGGTTTTTCAGGTGCGGGCCCTTCAAAATAATAAAGAATTAAAAATTAGGGAAGGATATGCCATGCGATTAATGTTTTTGAGCCGTACGG
>JBEDNI010000195.1:0-3715 GCA_041170685.1 Bacteroidota bacterium
TTTATATTATAACTCTTGAAAACTTGTGCATAGCAAACGCCCGGTCACCAACAAATTTGCAGAACAGGACAATCAATAAAAAAAAATGGATTCAACACAGCTTCAGGTAATGGCCACACAGGTGCGTAGGGATATACTTCGCCAGGTTTACAATGTGCAAAGCGGCCATCCGGGCGGTTCGCTGGGTCTTGCGGATTATTTTACCGCCTTGTTTTTTCATTTTATGAAACACAATCCTTCTGCTTTCAGCATGGAGGCGAACAATGAGGATGTATTTATCCTCAGCAACGGCCATGTTTCTCCGGTTTATTACAGTGTTTTAGCCCGCTCGGGATATTTTCCGGTTTCTGAATTAAATACTTTCAGACTCATCAATTCAAGATTGCAGGGGCATCCTGCTACCCACGAGGGATTACCCGGAATTCGGGTTGCTACCGGTAGTCTGGGCCAGGGACTCAGCGTAGCGGCAGGGATTGCATTGTCAAAAAAACTCAACAAAGACGACAGAACGATTTATGTGGTGACCGGCGATGGAGAACTGCAGGAAGGGCAGATTTGGGAAGCGGTGATGTACGCCGCCCACAATAAACTAGACAATATGCTTGTTGCAGTTGATTTTAACGGGCAGCAAATAGATGGTTCCATCACCGATATCATGGGATTTGATGAGATTGGCAGCAAGTTTGCTTCGTTTGGATGGGAAGTTATGTACATGGATGGAAACAATATGGATGAAATCCTGACCACAGTGCCCCAGGCTCAGTCAAAACTTGGCCATGGAAAACCGGTTGTAATTATTATGAAAACCGAAATGGGACAGGGTGTGGATTTTATGATGGGAACTCATGCCTGGCATGGTAAAGCCCCTAATGCCGAACAGTTTGAAAAAGCCATGGCACAGCTCCCTGTAACTGAACTGGGAGATTTCTAATGAAAAACATCAAAATTTGGATGATGCTGTTAATGGCCTTCTTTGCCATTTCAGCTCAATCACAAATTCAAAATGCATTTCCGGGTAAGAAAACCCGTATTCTGTTTCTGCTGGATGCCAGCGGATCCATGGTGGCTGAAATGGGTAAAACCAATCGGTGGGCAGTGAGTGTCACCCTCATCAGCAGGATGATTGACAGTTTGCGTTATGTGGAAAATTGCGAGGTAGGCCTTCGAGTGTTTGGCCACGGTAAACCCATTACCATGCGCGATTGTTATGATACAAAACTGGAGGTTCCGTTTGCGCCCAACAATCATAAATCATTTGTAACCAGACTCAGACAAATAAAACCGCTGGGTTTCACCTCAATCACCCAGAGTTTGCTGGCCACTGCCAAAGATTTTCCTGCAGATAAAAGTTCCCGCAATGTAATTATTTTGATAACCGATGGTATTGAAGAATGCCCCGGGGACCCCTGCGCCGTCAGTCAGGAACTTCAGCGCAAGGGGATAGTGCTTCAGCCATTTATAATCGGTCTGGGAACAGACGGAGATAAGTTCAAACAGACATATTCCTGTGCAGGCAGGTATTTCAATGCTCAGACAGAGGATGAATTCAGGAAAATTATTGGTGTAATTGTAAGCCAAACGCTCAACAATACATCAGTTCAGTTCAATCTGCTGGATAATCAAAACCAGCCCCGTGAATCTGATATTCCGATAACAGTGTATGATGCAGTGAGCGGACAGGTGCTGGAGAATGTTATTCACACGATGAACGGCAAAGGGATTCCGGATACCCTGTATCTGGATCCGATGCGTAAGTATGATATAGTGGTGCATACATTACCGAACGTCACCAGGCGAAACGTAGAGCTGCAGCCCGGCCGACACAATATACTGCCGTTTGAAACCCCAATGGGTAGTCTTGCCCTCAAGGTGGGAGGCATAACCAAATATGGAAGATTACAGGCCATTGTTCGTCAAAGTGGTAAAATGGAAACACTATTTGCCCAGGATTTTCAGACTACCAAAAAATATCTGACAGGCAAATATGATCTTGAGCTACTGACGCTGCCGCGCATGCTCATTCCGGGAGTGGAATTGTTACAGAATAAAACCTACACGGTAGAAATCCCGGCCCCCGGTCAATTGCAGTTAACCCTGGGCCGAGATGCAGTGGCGTCCATCTTCGTTTACCGAGAAAATAAAATGGAGTGGGTTACCGATATTGATGGTTCGCGGACTTCACAGTTTATTACCATGCAACCCGGCGAATACAAGGCTGTTTATCGCGCCAAAAGCGAAACAAGAACCCTATATAGTAAAACAGTAGACTTTAAAATAACCACAGGCAGCAATACCGTATTGACTTTGTAACCCATGAAAAAATTTGAAATAACCGCACAGAAAGACACCCGCAGTGGGTTTGGTGCCGGACTTCTTGAGGCCGCCAGGCTTGATGAGCGCGTAGTAGGCCTATGTGCAGACTTAACCGGTTCACTTATGATGGATGCCTTTCAAAAGGAATATCCTCACCGTTTTTTTCAGGCAGGCATTGCTGAAGCCAATATGATGGGCCTGGCGTCCGGACTGGCTATAGGTGGTAAAATACCCTTTACGGGAACTTTTGCGAATTTTAGTACCGGCAGGGTTTACGACCAGATTAGGCAGAGCATTGCCTACAGCCATAAAAACGTGAAGATTTGTGCCAGCCATGCCGGACTTACCCTTGGCGAGGATGGCGCTACACACCAGATTCTGGAAGACATAGGATTGATGAAAATGTTGCCGGGAATGACGGTAATCAATCCGTGCGACTACAATCAGACTAAGGCGGCAACCCTGGCCATAGCAAAATATTATGGCCCTGTTTACCTGCGATTCGGCCGACCCAAATGGCCGGTTTTTACACCTGAGAATCAGGTTTTCGAAATTGGAAAGGCACTGATGCTGAGTGAGGGTGCCGATGTGAGCATTTTCGCCACCGGTCATTTGGTGTGGAAAGCCATACAGGCCGGAGAAATACTGGCTGAAAAGGGGATTAGTGCTGAAATAATCAATATCCATACCATCAAACCCCTGGATGGAGAGGCCGTGCTGAACAGTGCGCGTAAAACCCGCTGCGTGGTTACGGCCGAAGAACACCAAATCAATGGTGGTCTGGGGGATAGCATCGCTCAGATACTTGCACGTAACCTCCCGACACCGGTAGAAATGGTGGCAGTGATGGATAGTTTCGGGGAGAGCGGAAAACCTGAGGAACTTCTCACCAAATATCACCTTGATACCTCGGATGTGGTGGCAGCGGCTGAACGGGCAATCACCAGAAAAATTTGACAATGCACCCTGATTTTGTCAGGTGGTTTAAATGGGGGAATGCAGTCCGGGTAGTTTTACCATGGATCATTCCGGCTATACTAATTAAGCTGATTATTTTACCGGACTGGCATGCAGTCGGGTATTATTTAATTCCGGATGATTTGTATTCGGTGTACTGGAATGCCGAACATGTAAAGCAAGCCATTGGCGCGGGCGGAAATCTTTATTATACAAATTCAATTCTGGCACCAGAGGGTGTTGGTTTGTGGGGACATACCTACACGCTTATTATCGGGTTGTTTAATTGGTTGTTCAATGATGTTTTTTTGGCTATGAATGTAACAGTTTATTTACATCTTGTTGCATTTTCTGCAGGTACTTATTATTTGTGCTCCATGTGGTTAAGAACACCATTATTCCGAATGGCAGTGGCACTTATTGTTGTTTTTAACAGTTATATATT
>JBEDNI010000196.1:0-4020 GCA_041170685.1 Bacteroidota bacterium
GTGTTTCGGATTGTTAGCGAAACCACCCGCGTGCCGGTGGAAAATACCGCCGAGACAGCCTTGCGCGAAAAGCGGGTGGTTGACATGGTAAACCACTGTGTCCTGATTGCCCGCAACGGTCACGAATTTGCCATCGACCACACCGCCGCACCGATTCACGCCAGTGACGGTCGAATTGTCGGCGCGGTTCTGGTGTTCCGGGATGTCACCCAAGTTCGCAGCCAAGCGCGGCAACTGTCCTGGCAAGCGACGCACGATCCCCTGACCGGTTTGATCAACCGGCGCAAATTTGGCAACCTGCTGGAGGCGGCAGTCGCCAGCGCCCAAAACGAAAGCCAGCAACATATCCTGCTGTCAACGCATCGCTGAGCGATGCCTCGCTGCACACCGCGGTGCTGCTGGTGGATCTGGATCGGTTCAAAATCGTCAACGATACCTGCGGTCACATTGCCGGTGACGAACTGCTGCGCCAAGTAACGGCGCTGTTTAAAAGCAGGATTCGCAAAACCGATATCCTCGCCCGTCTCGGCGGCGATGAATTTGCTGTCCTGCTCTACCAGGGCTGCAATTTTCTCTTCGTTCAATGAAACCAAATCAGAAACTGAATTGATGCCCAGTGCATTCATTTTCTTCACGGCTGCTGGACCTACACCGGCAATGTCTTTCAACTCTTTTCCGGTTTCAGTTGAAGCCGCAGGAGCAGCAGCTTCGGCCTTAGGTGCTTCTTCTTTAGCTTTAGCCTTAGGAGCTGCCTTTTCAGTTTTCTCTGCTTGCTCAAACTTAGCTCTCAGTTCACTCAGGGCGTCAAGTTCACCCATGGTAGTAGCCTGTGCATTTTGGTTAATCTTCTTAACCGCTTTGCTGGCGTTTTTACGGGCTTTCTCGCGAGACTTGTCGTCAGCTTCACCTTTGGCTTTATCGGCTGCCTTCCATGTATTGGTATGGCTTACAATGATGCGCTTACTGTCTTTGCTGAATTCTATCACCTCAAACTCCAGACTTTCGTCCTCTTTGGCAGACTGATTGCTGGCTTTTTTGATGTGACGTGAAGGAGCAAATGCTTCAACACCATATTGCATCTGAATGGTTGCACCCTTGTCATTCACGTTCATTACAGTACCTTCATGTACCGAACCTACGGTGAAGATGGTTTCAAATGTATCCCAGGGGTTTTCTTCAAGCTGCTTGTGTCCTAAGCTTAAACGACGGTTTTCTTTGTCTACCTCCAAAACAATTACATCCAGGCGCTCACCTTTCTTCACGAACTCGCTGGGGTGCTTGATTTTCTTGTTCCAGCTAAGATCGCTTACGTGCACCAGTCCGTCGATACCTTCTTCCAGTTCGAGGAACAGACCATAGGATGTAAGATTCTTCACTACGCCGCTGTGTTTGGTACCCAGCGCATATTTGTTTTCGATGGTAACCCATGGGTCAGGGGTAAGCTGCTTGATACCCAGACTCATTTTATGTTCGTTGCGGTCAAGGTTTAACACCAATGCTTCAACCTCTTCGCCCACCTTCAGGTATTCAGAAGGATTGCGCAGGTGGCTGCTCCAGCTCATTTCACTCACGTGAACCAAACCTTCAACGCCGGTGCTGATTTCGATAAACGCGCCATAATCGGCCACACTCACCACTTTACCTTTCACCTTGCTACCTTCGTTGATATCAGCGGCCAAGCTATCCCAAGGGTGGGCAGTAAGTTGCTTCAGACCTAAAGAAATGCGCTTTTTGCTGTCATCATAATCCAGGATGGCAACATTGATTTTATCACCCAGCTTCAATACTTCTTCAGGGTGATTGATACGACCCCAGCTGATATCGGTGATGTGCAGCAGGCCGTCAATTCCTCCCAGATCAACAAACACACCGAATGAAGTCATGTTTTTCACTTCACCCTCAATTACCTGACCTTTTTCAAGTTTGCTGAGGATTTCTGACTTCTGAGCTTCGATATCGTCTTCAATCAGGGCTTTGTGGCTCACTACTACGTTTTTGAAAACGTCGTTGATTTTCACCACTTTGAAGTCCATGTTTTTGCCGACATACTGATCGTAGTCGCGCACGGGCTTGGTATCTATCTGTGAACCTGGCAGGAAGGTATCGATGCCAAATACATCCACAACCAGACCTCCTTTGGTGCGTGAACGCACATAACCTGTAACCACCACATCCGTGTTATGGGCTTCAATAATTTTATCCCACGCAGTTTCCTGCATGGCTTTGCGGCGGCTGAGAATCAGCTGACCCAAGCGGTCTTCTGCAATGTCAACAAATACTTCAATTTCGTCACCAACAGCCAGATCAGGCATGTCTCTAAATTCCTGACGCGATACCATGCCGTCGCTTTTAAAACCAATGTTCACTACAACATCTTTTTCATTAATGGCGACTACACGGCCTTTCACAACCTGCTTTTCAGCAACGGGGTTGAAAGACTGCATGTAGGCATCTTCCAGTTTCTTCTTTTCGTCTGAATTGTAAGTCTGGAAACCTGCCTCGTCAGCATCCCAGTCGAAATCTTCGTGATCCGACACAGATGATTTTGTTTTTGTAGAAGATGGGGTAGATTTTGAGGTGGAAGGTGCAGCCGTAACTTCAGCTGATTCTTCTTCCGGATTTTGAATTTGATCGTTACTCAATGAATAGTTCCTCCTTTAAGGGGCGGCAAAAATACGGAAAAACGGATAATAAAAAAAGAAAATTCAGGTTTTTTGATTTTGACCGTGCTCCTTTGGTTTTTCTTCAGGCACGACAGGGTCTTCCCACTCGCACTGCTCTCCCTGACAACATGGGGCCACATTGATTCCACAGCGTGGACACTGATAATGGCTATGTACAAAAATCATCTCTGCCTGCAGACCACAAAAGTCGCAACATGTGGGTTTCATGCCACAAATTTCAGCCAATGACTATTTCACTAATTCACAAGATGGTCACATCCCGGCAGCGAAACCCATCGCATACCGATTATTATCTGTGTGAAAAGTAACCCGCGATACATATTCAATATCGCAGTAGTCCTCATCAAAAAAATCCGGTTCCTGAACATCCTGTTCCTGAAAAATAACACATTTACAAACCGAACAGTGATAACAACCGTGAATGTTTAGAATCATCCCGTAGGATCCGCAGTGATTGCATGTCGTGTTTTCCATGATTCAAATTTCTGCAGGATAAATTGGCCTTATTTCACATTAAATTCACATCACAGACAATTAATATGCCGTTTGGAATTTGATAACAATTACGCAATCAGGCGTCTAAAATAATCAGGTGCTTGCCTCAGCCGGCTTCCATACCAGCTGAACATTTCACCATCCACTATTTTAATTGTTGTATTGGGGCATAACAGAGACAATTCTGCAATATGTTCTTCTTTAAAAGGATAGGGTTCAGAAGAAAGCAAAATAAAATCGGGTTGTAACGATGAAACTACATCATTGCTTATTTCCGGATATCGAGAATCTGGTTCTGTAATGGCGTTTTCCAGTCCGCAGTACTGTAGCATATCCTGAATAAAGGTGTTTCTTCCTGCCACCATGTAGGGTTTTCGCCAGATAAAGTACAAGGCCTTTTTCCCCGTCTTTTTTATGTGATTTAGCGATGAAAATTCCTGCTTTATCTCAATGGCCAATGCATGGGCTTTATCAGATCGGTTCAGGATTTCTCCCAGTTCCATAATCATGTGCAGCGCATCTTCCAGATTGAAAATATCACTCATCCACACCGGAAACTCTTTTTCCAGTTCCTGTATCTGCGATTGATCGTTTTCCTCTTTATTGCCAATGATTAAATCGGGCTGCAAATCGCGTATGGCCTGAATGTTGAGCTTTTTGGTGCCCCCGATTTTCCTGGCAGTTTTAAAATGTTCCTGTGGATGAATGCAGAAAAGGGTTTGGCCCACAATAAAATCCTTGAGGCCTAAATCATAGAGCAACTCGGTTTGGCTGGGTACCAGCGAAACAATGCGGCAGGGCATTTCGGGCACCTCTACCCTCCTGCCCATCTGATCAATTC
>JBEDNI010000197.1:0-3689 GCA_041170685.1 Bacteroidota bacterium
CAATCATTACTGCTTATTTTGGGCATGATAGGGTATATTAATATATCTATTGCTCAGGCGCCCAATTTGTTCTCTTACCAAGCGGTTATAAGGGATGCAAGTGGCAATCTTGTCATCAATTCAAGCGTTGGAATGGAATTAATTATCCGGCAGGGTAGTTCCTCCGGGACGGTTGTATACCGTGAAACACAAAAAGTCAGCAGCAATGCCAATGGATTGATTACGGCCCAAATTGGGGCGGGCAACGTTGTAAGCGGCAATATCAGCGGAATAGACTGGAGTAAAGGTCCGTATTTTCTGGAAAGCAATTCAGATGCCACCGGGGGAAGCAATTACAACATAAAGGGCACTACACAGCTATTGTCTGTGCCCTACGCGCTATATTCGGCAAAGTCCGGCAATGCGGTAACCACGGCTGTAATAGCAGGTCAAGGAATGAGAAAAGGTGGCGACACCCTGCATGCAAATTCAGAAACTGATATTTGGAATGCCGGTAAAATCAAAAACAAAGCCGTTTCTGGAATTTCACCGGCCAAGGACGATGTTTTGCAGTGGAATGGAACAGAATGGACACCAGCCAAAATCAGCACAGGCGGCGGAGGAGGCACATTGAATGTGATAGCAGGAAACGGCCTTAGAAAAAATGGAGATACGTTAATTGCATTAAACAAACAATCAATATGGAGTGCAGGTGATTTAATGGGGAGAAGTATTTCAACAGCTACTCCTGCCAAGGATGACGTTTACCGCTGGAATGGAACTGCATGGGCTCCCTCGGCAATTACAGGCGGAGGTGGCGGCAGTAATCCCACAGTGGCCGGTTATGGCCTCTTAAAAAATGGTGACACCCTTTCTGCAAGAGCCAATTTTGCCATGTGGAATGCGGCCTATTTACAAGACAATTCCGTTTCGTCTGCCAAGCCCACAACTAACGATGTTTTGCAATACAATGGTTCAATCTGGGCACCTGCTAAACTAAGCGGTATGAGCGTGTTTGCCGGCACGGGATTATCCAAAAACGGTGATACACTGGATGCATTAAACAATACAGCCATGTGGAACGCCAATCTGCTTCAGGGCAGAAGCGTGTCTACCACTGCCCCATCCACTAATGATGTATTGAAATGGAATGGCAGTAGCTGGGCACCGGGTACCGGTGGAAGTGGCAGCAGTATCAGCTGCGGAACATCGTTCAATACTAACTATACAGTGCGTGGAACAGGCAGCGGAGGTTGGGAATGTACTGATGCCATATGGATCAATAGCACGAAAAATGTGGGAATAGGAACCACTTCACCTTCTTCTTCCTTTGATTTATCAGTAGGAACATCCGGACTGCTGGTAAACGGGACCACTACTACATCCAATTTTGCCGGCAAGGTACGAATAGGCAGTACTTCTACCACCAGCTATGACCTACAGGTTGATGGTGACGGATACATGACCGGCAGTTTGCGCGTGGGAACCACAACCACCCCGGCTACCGGCGGCATCATGGCCAATGGGGTTATTGAAACCAATGCCCGTTTTATTATGAATTCCAGCACTTCAGGTACAGGAACTACAGTAATTCGCACGTCCGGCGGAGAATTGAGGCCCACTTCTTCCACCATTCACGTTAAGGAAAATGTTAAAAATCTAAGTTTTTCAAAGGAAAAATTATTATCACTCAGGCCGGTATCCTACAATTTGAAACCTGCTTTGGGCGGCGACCATGAAATAGGATTGATTGCAGAGGAAGTGGCAGAATTCATACCCGAACTTGTAGTTTTTGGTCCGGAAAGAAAGTGGAAAGGCAATACAGGAATAGCCGAAACCGATTCCAACGGCAGGGAGATTCTAAACCATAATAAAATGGTTCCATATTCAGTGCATTATGACAGACTGCCCGTTTATTTGCTCAGTATTATCAGAGAACAAGAAACCAGAATAAAAAATCTGGAAGAACGCTTGGAAAAACTGGAGAGACGCTGATACATTTGAAAAAAATGTTATGCAGAAAAACAACACCGGTGCTTTCGTTACCTTAATTTCCGTATTCTTCTTCTGGGGTTTTGTTGCGGCAAGCAACGACATTCTGATTCCAGTGTTTAAAAAGGCGCTGAATCTGAGTCAACTCCAGTCACAGTTAATCTCCTTTGCCTTTTACATAGCCTACACGGTAGGTTCCCTGGCTTATTTCATTATTTCATCGATTCGCAAAGAAGACATTCTTCATTCCATTGGATATAGAAACGGTCTGGCACTCGGTCTGTGCATTTCAGCCGCAGGAACCCTGCTATTCATACCCGCAGCCAATTCTGCTTCATTTGTTTTACTGATTTCAGGGTTGTTTATGGTAGGGCTGGGATTTTCGCTTCAGCAGATAGCAGCCAATCCGTTGGCTATTAATCTTGGAAATCCCAAAGAAGGCAACATGCGATTGAGCCTTGCCGGTGGAATTAATAATATTGGAACCACCATAGGTCCGGTGATTGTGGCATTTGCCATTTTTGGAAATGTATCATCCGGACAAACCACGCTAAATCTTGAGGCCGTTCAAACGCCTTATCTTGTTTTAGGTGCTGCATTTCTGCTGGTGGCAGCCATTTTTAAATTTTCCAACATTCCCGACAAAGCCGGTGTTGAAGAAGAAAAATCAGGAGCTTCTATCATGGACATCATTAGCATGCCACAGGTTTTATTGGGCATGATTGCGATTTTTGTATATGTTGGCGTAGAAGTTTCTACTGCCAGTAACCTGCCTGAATTTATGAAACAAAAACTGGGGACGCAGGAGCAGGACATAGCTCCGTTTGTTTCACTGTTTTGGGCCAGCCTAATGATTGGCAGGTGGACAAGCGCTGCTGGGGCTTTCAACCTGGATTCGGGAGCCAAGCAAAAGCTAAGTATTTTACTGCCATTCGCGGCTTTCAGCATTTTTGCCCTGGTAAATTTTATTGCGGGATATGACATTTCACAATTCTACCCTTATCTCTTTATCGTGATCTTGCTGGCTACTGCCGATACCATCAGCGATGGGAATCCTGCAAGGCAGTTGTTTATTTATTCCTTGCTGGGTATGGCCGCACTGATTACGGGCATTTTCGCCCATGGCATCATCAGTGTATTTGCCTTCATTTCTGTAGGCTTATTTTGCAGCACACTATGGCCCTGCATTTTCACACTCAGCATTGCGGGTTTGGGCAATAAAACGAATACTGCCTCCAGCCTGCTTATCATGATGATTATGGGTGGAGGTGTTATATCCTTGGTGCAGGGAGCCCTTGCTAATGATAGCTTACTGGGCATCCAGCATTCCTACTGGGTAGGCGTGGTTTGTTTTGCCTACCTAGCTTTCTTTGCGCTGAAAATTCAAGGCGAGTTGCGGAGCAGAGGTGTAGAATTCGGCAAGGTTGAAGCTTCAGGTCATTAAGACTTTTCTTCCAACCTTAACTGATGGCTGGTCTTGCGGCTTCCATCATGGCTCCATCCCGGAGGTCCGAAAACATACATGAATTTATTCCGTAATCCGGGAGCCGTTTTCACATCCTGCCACATGTGTTTCCATTCTTTAAACAAAACAGTACCGGGGTTATAGGTACTGAGGTTGGTGGTTAAACCATATTTAATCTTATCGTACTTATCATCCTCTGGCTCAAACGTGCCGAAAATTTTATCCCACACAATCAAAATCATGCCCATGTTTT
>JBEDNI010000198.1:0-6286 GCA_041170685.1 Bacteroidota bacterium
ATTATATAAATAAATATTTTGGTTTAATACTAATTATTATTGGTATTTATTTCTTTTATCATTTCACTACCCTGCTCATTGATTATTTAGCCGGTGACCATTGACATCAACATACTGCTAAATGTCGTTCTCGGCATGATCATGTTCGGATTGGGACTTTCCCTGACCAAGGAAGACTTCAAACACTTGTTCGATCAGCCAAGGGCACTCAGTATTGGTCTTGCTTCTCAAATGCTGTTGCTTCCATTGCTTGCGTGGATTATAGCAGAACAAAGTGAACTGAGTGCAGAAATGCAGGTAGGAATGATGATTTTATCGGTTTGCCCCGGTGGAATCACCAGCAACTTAGTGAGTTATTATGTTAAAGGTAATGTTGCACTTGCCATCAGTCTCACGGTTTGTAATGCGCTGCTTTCCCTTTTTTCCATTCCCATTATGGTCAATATTTTTCTGCAGCATTTTATGAACTCCGGCAGAATGATTGAACTCCCTTTCTGGGGAACCCTTTTCGATATTTTTATCGTAACCGTCATGCCCGCCATACTCGGAATGCTGGCCCGATACCAGTTTGGAAAGCATGCTATAAAAATGGAAAAATCACTCAATATCATTTTACCCATACTGCTGCTCATGGTATTTGCATTCAAGTTTCTGGCAGGCAATGATAAAGGTGGTACCGCCATGACCACTCATGATTTGCGACTGCTATCCTTTTGGATGATTGCCCTTAATATCGTTAGTATGATTACCGGCTATATTGCCGGAGCACTGGGAAAACTTTCGTTCAAAAATCGCATTACCATTGCTGTTGAGGTGGGACTACACAACACTGCACTGGCATTGCTCATCGCGGGCGACAAACTTGAAATACCCGTAATGGAAAAACCGGCTTTGGTTTATGCCTTGTACTCATTTGCCATTACTTTTCTGGTTGCCTGGGCTTTGATGAAACTTGATATTGTATTGAAAAAAGAAACTCCATTGTAAATTTGGCATTGATTCCATAATCTTACTTATGTATCCCAAGCAAATACTAACTTACCTCTGTTCTCTGGGTTTTGTTCTGCTGATGGCCGGTTGCGGAGGAATCAAACCCAAAGCTCCATTGGCTGCAAATCAAACACTTCCGCCCAAACCCTTGCCTGCAGTCATTTCCAACATTCATATCCCCATAAAAGTGGAAATGAAGCCTTTCTTTAAAATGGCAGATGATGCCTTCGATAAAGAATTTAAAGGCAGTGACAAACCCTGTTCGGGGCTTCGCTATGATTATAAAGTAAAACGTGAACCTATACAGATTGCCGGTACAGGAAAAACCGTTAATCTCAACCTGGATATGGCATATGGATTTAAGGGCGAATATTGCGCTGCCTGCCTCTTTGATGCGTGTGTAAACCCTCCCATACCTTTTTCCTGCGGCTGGAATGAAAAACTAAGAAGAGTTAACGTAAAGTTGGCTTCAGACATTGAAATCCTGCCCAACTACCGCATAAAATCATCTTCGCGTTTCACCGATATTAAAACCATTGATCCATGCGAGGTAACATTTGCCAACATCAATATTAACAGCATTCTCCAAAGTCAGCTGAAACCCCAGCTGAGCAAGTTTGCTGGCATGATAGATGCGGAGGTGGCCAAACAGGATCTAAAACCCTTCATCAAGCCGGTCTGGGATGCACTACAAGAGGATATAAAAATAGACATGGTTGGGTACCTAAAATTTCAACCCAAAGAAATCTCGCTCGGGGAAATCAACATGAACGGTTCTCAACTTAGCTTTTCGGTGGGACTGAAAGCGGCCCCGGTCATCGCTTCTGCCCCCTCCACTATCCCACCGGCTGTCCTGCCTAATTTATCTGCATACAAAAAAAATACGGGGTTTGAAGTATACACAGATTTGTACCTGAACTATGATTCACTCTCAGCCCAGGTTTATAGTACCATCAAAGAACAGGTGTTTGAAATGGGGGGTAAAAAAATAAAGGTTACTTACCTGAAACTGTTTCCCGCCAAAGAAAAACTGGGTGTGGAAGTAGGTTTTACAGGCAGTAACAAAGGCACTTTTTTTCTCTTAAGTGTTCCCGAGTTTAATGCCAAAACTTCTCAACTGCGGCTCAGAGAGGTAGAATACGATATTGAAACCAAAAACGTGCTCATCAAATCTGCCAAATGGCTGCTGGATGAAACCATCCGAAAAAAAATGGAAGAACAAATGGTTTTCGACGTATCCGATCTTATGAAACTGACCCGGGAATCCATCCATGCTTCCCTCAACCAAAAAATGGATTTTGGAGTGCGGCTGCAGGGCAGTTTACAAAATCTCGATATCAAAGACTACAGCATACAACCTGATGCATTGGTGGTGCGCGCACTCACTGCAGGTAATCTTCAGGTGTTCATCAATCAATAAATCTGTCCAAAGAATTGAACGTGTTAACAAGCCGAAAACACGTTACTTATTGCGTTGGGTACTTTTGTGTGAATGAAATATGCGTGGCTGTTGCTGGCAGGCCTGATGATGACTGCCTGTGTTACCAAGAAAAAATACCAGGAACTCGAAAACTCAAAAAAGGAACTGGAGGAAAAACTCAATAAAAAAATTGGGGATTGTGAAAGCCAAAGTGCCGAATACCTGGGCCGCATCAGCGAACTGGACGGCAATATTGCAGCACTGGACAACCGCATCGGTAAACTGCACGATTCTCTGGGTAATTGTAGGGTGAGACTGTCTGAAAATCAGGATTACATTAGAAGTCTAGGTGACCGCCTCGATGAACAGAAAAAAAGACTGGCAGCAGAACTTGATACCAAAAACAAAACGCTGCAAACCAAAGAGCTGGAACTGAACAATGCATTGGCAAAAGCAGAGGAAGAGCGTATAATGCTGGAAAATATGCGTAAGGATCTTGAGAAAACCGTAGCCAGGGTGCGTGTGCTCGAAAACGAACTTAGCCGAAAAGACAGCGCTGTAAAGGCCCTCAAGGATGAAATCGCCAAAGCTCTCGCCGGATTTGATGAACTCGATATCAAGGTAGAATACCGAAACGGCAAGGTTTATGTGAGTCTGGCAGAAAAATTATTGTTCAAAAGCGGAAGTACTTCCGTCGATCCCAAAGGCCAGGAAGCCCTACTGAAACTGGCTGCAGCCCTCAATAAAAAACCTGATGTTTCCGTAACCGTTGAGGGTCATACCGACAACAAACCCATGAACGGGGAGAAAATCAAGGACAACTGGGATCTGAGTGTACTCCGCGCCACCAGTATTGTGCGCATTATGACCGAAGATGGCAAGATGAGCGCCAAAAGGGTCACCGCCAGCGGTCGCGCAGCAAATGCCCCTATCGCAGATAATGAATCAGTAGAAGGCAGGGCAAAGAACCGCCGCACTGAAATCATCCTCACACCCAAACTGGATAAGATTTTCGAAATCCTGAACAACAACTGATTGCCTTGAGCATACTGATTGCAGCCATCGAAAACCACAAAAACCCGGAAATCGATGCGCTCTGTAACGATTATGTAAAGCGATGCAGTCCGATGCATTCGGTCAAAATCGAACTACTGCCGGCCGCGCGCACGCCCGACCCCGAAGCCCAAAAAGCCAAGGAATCTGATGAAACCCTACAGAAAATCATCAGACCCGATGATGTAGTATTGCTGTGCGATGAACATGGTAAAACACATGACAGCAAAGCATTCTCTACCCTAATACAGACCAGACTCGATACGCTTCGTGGAAGAATCATCATCGGCATCGGAGGGGCATACGGCTTCACACCCGATTTTATGAAAACATACCCCTGCATTCGTTTGTCGGATATGACACTGCCGCACCACCTCGCCAGACTGCTGCTTTGTGAGCAATTGTATCGTGCCATGTGCATCCAAAAAGGCAGCGCTTACCACCATGCCTGAGTTTTTACCTATTTTCGCGGTAAAATGAATATTGAGCAGGAAATATCGCTGCAGATTGATCGCGCCATAACAGAACTGTACGGTGAAAACCCCACCACCGCTAAGCTGGAAAAAACCAATAAGGACTTTATCGGTAACTATACTTTCGTTGTTTTCCCCTTACTGAGAATCAGCAAAAAAAAACCGGAAGAAACTGCCGCTGAAATTGGCGAAAAACTTTTACAAATAGGGTATCCGGTAGTGGCATACAATGTAGTAAAGGGCTTTCTGAACCTAAGTGTATCCGATACACTATGGCATGATTTACTGCAAAAACACTGGAATAATCCCGGTTATGGTATTCAATACAATACGGCGAATCGTGTGATGGTGGAGTATTCCTCACCCAATACCAACAAACCCCTTCACCTGGGCCACATACGCAATAACCTGCTAGGTTACAGCATAGCAGAAATTATGAAAGCCGGTGGCTATGAGGTAATAAAAGCCAACCTTATCAACGATCGTGGCATTCACATCTGCAAAAGCATGCTGGCCTGGCAGCTTTTTGGGAATGGAGAAACCCCCGAAAGTTCCGGTATGAAAGGAGATCATCTGGTGGGCAAATACTATGTAGCATTCGATAAGGCCTACAAAGCTGAAATTGATACAATGGTAGCCGGAGGAATGGATAAAGAAGAAGCAGAAAAATCGGCTCCGTTGCTGCTGCAAACCCAGGAAATGCTGAGACAATGGGAAGCCGGAAACCCTGATGTAATCGAACTATGGAAAACCATGAACGGATGGGTTTACAAGGGTTTTAACCTTACCTACAACCGTCTTGGGGTAGATTTTGATAAGTTTTACTACGAAAGCAATACCTATACCCTTGGAAAAGATATTGTATCAGAAGGGCTTGAAAAAGGGGTTTTCTATCGCAAAGATGATGGCTCCGTTTGGATCGATCTGACTGCGGAAGGTCTGGACCATAAACTGGTATTGCGCAAAGACGGCACATCCGTTTACATTACCCAGGATATCGGCACAGCCGATGAAAAATTCAGGGAATTTGGTACAGAGAAGAGCATTTATGTAGTGGGTAACGAACAGGATTATCACTTTAAAGTGCTATTCCTCATCATGCAGAAACTGGGCCGTAAATATGCATCGGGAATGTATCACCTGAGCTACGGAATGGTGGATTTACCCAGCGGTAAAATGAAAAGCCGCGAAGGAACCGTTGTGGATGCCGACGACCTGCTGGATGAAATGCATGAAACTGCCAAAGCCAAAACCCTTGAACTGGGTAAAACAGAAGGAATGGAAGAGGCCGATCTCAATACCCTCTATGAAAAACTGGGACTGGCAGCCCTCAAGTTCTTCATCCTGAAGGTAGACCCCAAAAAGCGAATGTTGTTTAACCCGGAGGAGAGCATCGATTTCCAGGGTGATACAGGTCCATTTGTACTATATACCTACGCCCGTATTCAAAGCATGCTCAAACAGGCCGGAAACGATTGGCAATCCACGGCCGGAGAAACACCTACGTTGCTGCCCGCCGAAAGAGAAACACTGGAATGCCTGTATGCTTTTCCGGAAGCGGTTGGCATGGCCTGCCGCGATTACAACCCTGCGGCAATTGCGCACTATAGCCTGGACCTGGCAAAGTCATTCAACAGACTCTACAATGAACTATCATTTCTTAAAGAATCAGACCCCGTAAAACGGGCTGCCCGTCTTCAGATAGCGGCATTCACCGCCAACACGCTCCACAATGCCTGTCGATTACTCGGCATAGCAACGGTAGACCGAATGTAACAATCCTATTATTTTTCTTCGGTCAGTTTAAAAATTAGACCGGCCTCCAGCCCAAGCTGAGGAATGAAAACGGTTTGCGCTCCGGTTGCCGATGGTAGCAGCGGAACCCGCAAACGCCCATGAACAAATGCGTTGGTTTTCTTAAACATGATATAGTCGGCCTTATACCCGGCATTCAGCCAGACATTGGCCGGAAAACCTTTCAGGGCATCATCCTGCACTGCAATCCGGGAATCCCCGTTGTTATGAGAAAATCCCAGGGTTTCTACCATCACCCGGTCACGAACCAGCACACCTGCAGACAATCCATAAGTCCACCACAAATCAAAGTCTTTCAGATTGCGGCTATAACCCTCCGCGCTCTGGGCTTTTAGGTAGGAAAACTCAAGGTAATGGTACCTGAAATCCTGGTTGATTTGCAAGTGTCCCGAGCCCACTAGCCCCGCTACAATTCCAATTTTAGGGTGAATGGTATCTCCCAGACGAATCTGCGTGATGGAACGTCTGAAGCCCACAGTCGTATACCCTAGGCCCATGGTAACCGATTCCAAGGCATTCTTTTTTCGTGTATAGG
>JBEDNI010000199.1:0-3572 GCA_041170685.1 Bacteroidota bacterium
GTAATATTACGATAATTGGTAATCGCATCACGAAAAAAGAAGTAATTTTTCGTGAATTGGAATTGGGCAGGGATTCAGTATTTGTTTTTAATGACAGTGTAAAAACTCTATGGTTACAGCGAATCAGCGATTTGGGATTGTTTACGCATGTAGAAATTAAAAAAGATCCCGGGGAAATTCTCATCGAAGTAAAAGAAAGAAAATACACGTGGTTTTTACCTGAAATCACGTGGGCTGATCGCAATTTTCATATTTGGTGGCAGCAAAAAGATCCATCGCGTCTGATATATGGCGGCACATTATTTTTAAATAACCTGAAAGGCCGAAATCATTCTTTGGCTTTACAGGCCATTCATGGTTATAACCGCAGTTATTCAGCGCAATTCAGCAGGCCTTTTCCTTCCTACAACAAGGGATATGCATACGCGGTGGGGGCGGGTTACTGGAGCAATCATGAATTGTGGTATAAAACCCGAAATGACAAGTTGGAGTTTCTTCGTTTGGAGTCTGTTCCCGTGCAGCGAAATGCCTGGGTGAGAGCCTTGCTGAGAAAACGTTTGAGCTACTATAGTTTTGCAGAAATATCTGCAGATTACGGTACCTATCGTTATGCCGATTCTGCGGTATTAAAAGATGAAATTGCAGTAAAACGATATATGGCCGGACAAATCGGAGATTATGCGGCAATTGGGATTGCATATACCACCGATCATCGTAAACAGCGGCACTATCCGGTAGGGGGGTATTACTTTACATCGGGTGTACAGTACACAAATTTAAGGATTAGTCCTTTTTTTCGCTCGCCGGTAATTTTGCAGGGCTACCTTAAAGGAAGTTATTTTAAACCGCTGGGTCGCTGGGTTTTGACCAATTCGCTGCAGGCATCCTACAATGGCGATATCAATGCGCATACAGTAGGTGCAGGTTCTTTGCCCTATGTGTTTTCCCGCCAGCTTGGATATGAAAGCCGCTATGTTCGGGGATATGAATCCTATGTGGCGGATGGGATGGGTTTTGTACTTGGTAAAACAGGTCTCAGAAGGCCGTTGTATCAACATTCGGGCAAGAGAATTCCGGGTGTACCTGCGCTTAAAAACTACCGTACGCTTCCGGTTAGTGTTTGGTTCACTATCTTTGCAGATGCAGGCCGCGTAATCAAACCGGTTATGTTGCCTGAAAATACCTTGAATACCCGCTGGTTGAGCGGAGCTGGGGCAGGCCTTGATGTGATATTTTGGTATACTGCCATGTCGCGTCTGGAACTTAGCCGCAATCACCGGGGAGAATGGGTTTTTAATATGTCTTTTGTAAACGCTTTTTAAGCATGAAAATAGGGGTATACGCCAAATCAGTCAGAGATCATAAGCATGAGTCGGGTTTTAATCTTTTGCTTGAAACCTTGAGCAGACGAGGCCATGAGGTCTGGTGTACCCAATCCCTGGTAGATTATGTGCAAATGCACGGGTCTACCGGACTGAAACTAGAAACATTTCAATATTTGTCTGCACAGGAACCCCTGCTGGATTTGCTGATTTGTGTGGGAGGTGATGGCACCATGCTGGATGCCATATCGCTGGTGCGCGATAGCAATGTGCCTGTGCTGGGTTTGAATACCGGTCGGCTGGGTTTTTTAGCCGGCATTTCAGTGGAGGGCATAGACAAAGCCATTGCGGATGTTGAACGCGGCAATTACAGCATTGAAGGGCGTTCCCTGCTGCAGCTTGAATCCAGCACCAAATTGTTTGATTACGCATTTGCCCTAAACGACTTCGTTATTCATAAAAAAGAAACTAGCAGCATGATTGTGGTGCATACCTATCTGAATGGGGAGTTCATGAATAGCTACTGGAGCGACGGGCTGATAATATCAACGCCTACCGGCTCTACGGGTTATTCCCTCAGTTGCGGCGGGCCTATCATTTTTCCGGGTTCAGACAATTTTGTAATTACGCCCATAGCCCCGCACAACCTCAATGTGAGGCCCGTGGTGGTGAGCGATAACCTGGTAATCAGTTTTGAAATAGAAGGGCGTGCCAGCAGTTACCTGACGTCATTGGATGCCCGAAGTCAGTCTATCAGCGGAGAAACCCACATGGCGGTTCGCAAAGCCGATCATGAGCTCAAAATATTGCGCCTTCACGGCGATCATTTTATGGACACCCTAAGAAACAAGCTCAGCTGGGGATTTGATAAGCGAAATTGAGGGTAATATTTTTTTCAATAGCACTGTGTTTTATTTCGGCTTTAAGGGCCCAGAATATTCCCAAAACAGGTACAGATACCACTGTAGATGTTGCATGCTGGAATACCGAATGGTTGGGCGATGCACAGAATGGGCCATCCAACGAAGTTACCCAGATGAAAAATGTGGTGGCGGTTATCAAGGGCATGGATATGGATTTGTGGGGCATGTGCGAAGTGAGCAGTCCTGCGGCCTGGGATACATTAAGGGCAAGGCTTCCCGAATATGACGGCGTAATTTCTACCTGGTCTCAAACCCAAAAAACGGCCCTCCTGTATCGGAAAAATATGTTTAGGGTGCTGAATGCCCAGCATATCCTTGCGGTGTATGAGCGTGAATTTGCTTCCGGGCGTTTGCCGCTGGAGGTAATGCTGGAGGTGAGTTCAGGGATTAAAAAAGACACGATGTACGCCATTGTATTGCACCTAAAGGCCAACACCGGCACCACGGCTGAAAAAGCGGAATCCTATGATTTTCGCAAGCGAAGCAGCGAGGCGCTGAAGGAATACATGGATGCCAGAAAATCGCGTAAATTCCTGGTTATAGGCGACTGGAATGATGATCTGGATGTGAGTATATACAACAATCTCGCCACGCCTTTTGCACGCATCCTGAGTGATACGTCGCAATATTTTTTTCCAAGTAGGGCGCTCACATTGTCGGGGCAGCGCAGTACGGTTTCCTTTAGCAACATGATTGATCATCAGATGATTAACCGAAGCATGAGGCCTTATTTTGTGGCCGGCTCTGCGGCTGTTTTTCGGGCCGATGCTTATATCTCGGGATATGGAAGCAATACCTCCGATCATTATCCGGTTACTGCGCGCTATGATTTTAGGAGAACACCTCCTGCCATGGGCTTAAAAATGATACGGAGGCCATGGTATTTTGACGGAAAGGGATGGCGATTCGAGGGAGGGGTCAAGCCAACGCTTTGCCGTATTTACCAGACAGACGGTCGTTTGCTATACAGCGGTGAGCCCATCCTGCCACACGTGTTTCCTGCAGGATTATACGTATTGGAATTGCAGGATACCGAAAACCGCGCTTATCGCGGCTTTTGGCTTCATGGGGGCTTGTAGCATGATGGTTTTTGCTGACACTCACCACGAATTATTCCGCCGGTCAAAAAACTCAAAATTGAGTTTGAAGCCCACTACAGGCTTTTCGAATAAATTGCTGTATCCCACGGCGTAATATAACCCCAGTTTATATCGGTCTCGCCAAATGCGAACCAGTTTATCCACCCCGGCATACATTTCATAAAACAGCATGTTGCGTCTTTCCGGTGCATACAGCAAATTGGCTCCGGCAGACTCTCGCAGTTTCA
>JBEDNI010000200.1:0-3532 GCA_041170685.1 Bacteroidota bacterium
AAAAACAAAGCATTGAAAAAATACTTTATCATGATGAAGCCATAAATAGAAAACAACCTCCTAATTCTTATTTTATCATCTATTTCAAGTTTATTAACTGTAACATTTGCAGGCAGTTTCCCGAAATATTCATCACCCCAAACCATAGGATATATGATTGTTTGTTCAAATGCCTGAGATAAATATCTAATTTCCGTTTCTAAAAACGGCTCTCCTCCAACAAAAGGAAATTTTTCTGTGAATAAGATTAATTTGCCTTTACCCTGGGTCAATTTTTTATTGCTTTTTATCCATGACAATGGACTTTAGACCGTAATAATCCGCAACACAGCGGTTCAGCCAATATTTCGGATTACTGCTAACATCCTCGAATTTTCGTGTTTTGGGTTCTTTTATGTCATCCGCTTTGCCCAATACCACCGCCTGCCCGTGCAGTTTTCTCAGTTTTGCATCCCGTTGCAACACGAGCCTTCGGGCATTGCGGGCATCCCATGTCTGATACAGCCCAATCCCCAAAAAACAAAACAGCACGGTGTATTGCAGCGACCTTGTGAATCGCAGAGCGAGGGTAGAAAAGGCTTCCATCAGTGCCGCCAGCCCCGAAACACCATACATGGTCATAAACGCCATAAAATGGATGTTCGTACGCGGTGCATGTGCTCCCGGCATTGCCATAAAAAAGTACGCTGATATGATGGCCGCAAACAAAAACCGATGGGCAAAAAGATGATGTTTCAGACCCTTTTTTTCGGTCATCCCTGCCCAAGCACCCAGCATACCGGCTAACAACAACATCCAGGTTACGGGGGTGTTATATTCCATGAGGTTTTCCAATATGTGGCCCGCATTGAAATAAATGGTCCAGATGTGCGTTAGATTTGATTTGTCCATGCCCACCAGGCGATTGGCATTACCGGGAGCAAGAATAACCATTAAAAATCCTGCAATAATGGGTATCATCAGCCATAAGTATTTAAGCCATTTCTTGCGCAATTGATTCCATTCAATTACAGCGTGGGTCGCAAACAGAAACAACAGACCTGCCACCGCATTCGGGGATGCGGTGCCCACATAAAACAAAACCGGAAGGGCGCCCAACACAAAGGGTAGGGTAGGCCTGTAGTAAATGAACAATGCATATCCAGCCAATATTAATATGATATCAAGGTTATATCCTGCACCGGTACTCCAATACAGGGTTTGAGATGAAAAAGGGAAAGCACATAGCCAAAGCACAGCCGTCATAACCGACAAAGAGATGATTCTTTCCTTATGGTTTTCCGAACGTGGCATAAAAATCCGCAGAACCAATCCACCGAATAGCATGAATAACACGCTCGCCAGCATGGGGCCCACCCAGTATGTACCACTCCAAAGGCCTATCCTCGCAACGATAAAGGTAATGCTCATGCCCCGACCGTCCCAGTTCATATAATGGTGCCACATGTTTTTAAATATTCCTTGTGACTGCACCTCCGGCATAAAACAAAAGTCATCGGCCGTGAACCAGGTAAAAAAGGGTTGTATTAAAAACAACGTCAAGCTCAACAGGGCCAGCAACCACAATAAACGATTGGATTTGATTGTATTCATTATTTGGGAAAGATTTGTAAATTAAGGTAGCGGTAACCCCATTGTTTAAACATAGTTTTACCCAGGCAACGAAAAAAAGTGGCCGACATGGCTGCCGCCGGTTTATTTAAAGGGCTAATATACATCCATACAAGTTTTATAAACCTGCTCCACTTGATTTCATCTATATGGTGAATGATGTACCTGTTTAGACGGGAAAGTATAATGCTGCGCATTTCTTGGCTGGTTACTTTGGTCAACTTCGCGCGATGGGTAGCCCACAATGCCGGAATGATAGCCATGCCATCATCATGGGTGGATTGGTCTGCGTGAACCCTGTAATAAAACAAGCGCTCATGCATTCCATAGAACGAACAACCGCAGTCAGACAAACGCAGCCACAGCTGGTAGTCTTCCGCATTCTGGATACGTAAATCTTCATCAAAACCACCCACAGATAACACGGTCTCTTTTTTTACCATGGCTGATAGCATGGGGATGCTGTAACCCTGCAATTGCTTTGTATAAAATGCCGCGGAATCCTGCAAACCCGAGGGAGCATCCATCGGAAAGCCCTTCGGATTGTTTTCATCCTTCAGCCACCATCCACGGCAAAACACCACGTCGGCATTTTGTTCTTGTATGCAATTCACCTGCAATATCAATTTATCCGGATGCCAAAGATCATCGGCATCCAAGAAAGCCAGGTATTCACCACTAGCGTGGTAAATGGCAGTGTTGCGCGCCTTTCCTTGTCGGCCGTTGGATTGTTTTATATATTGAATTCGTTCATCTGCCGAAGCCAGATCCTTCACGATTTGTGGAGTTTGGTCGGTGG
Source organism: Bacteroidota bacterium (assembly GCA_041170685.1). GTDB lineage: Bacteria > Bacteroidota > Bacteroidia > NS11-12g > UBA955 > RGEC01. Next base: position 2,411 of record JBEDNI010000200.1, read on the forward strand.
AACCGTCATCAACTACTATCAGCTCCCAATTGGTATAGGTTTGCTTTTGAACAGATGCGATGGTTTGTTCAATATACTTTTCAGCATTGTAAGCCGGGGTGATGACTGATATTTTTAGGTTATTTTTCAGCAGATAAAATACCCAGCCGCTTAATGCCGGTCAATTTTTTAAATGCACGTACAACTATGCCGAGGACAAAAAAAATACACTTATTAATGTAAAACACCGATTTTACAATACCTTTTGTAGCAATAAAAAAACCCTTTCGCAGGGTATGCTTTATTCGAAAACCCAAAGGCATGCCCGCCACAAAATATTCACATACCTGCTTCCATTCTTTTTCAAACTTATCAAATCCGTCTCCGGATCCGGACTTGGATTCGGTATGTATTTCATAATTTGACAGAACTTCCGGAATACAAACAAAGTCTTCATATCGGCTCATTCTCAGCCATAAATCCAAATCCATAGCATAATGCAGCCGTGTATCCAAGATTCCTACTTTATCAAGGATTGATTTGCTAAAAAAAATGGATGGTTGTGGTGGAACAAAATATGACTGCCAATAGGCAGTCATAGTGTCCGTATTGACTTTTTTAGGCCGAATTATATTTTCACGAATGCCACCTCCAAACATACGACAAGCTCCCACCAATATGTTTTTTTTGGGACTTTTTATAAACCAATTTGATACTGTTTCTAATGCCCCCGGTTCATAATAATCATCCGCGTTAAGCCAAGCTATAATATCGCCGGAGCAAAGCTTCAATCCTTTGTTTAGCGCATCACTTTGACCTTGGTCTTTCTCCGAAACCCAATATGCCAAATGTTGCTCATGTTTTTTTATAATTTCCACACTTCCATCCGTACTCCCTCCATCTATTATAATGTATTCCAGATTGGGATAGTTTTGGTCCAACACAGACCGTATGGCCCTTTCAAGAAAAGATGCCATGTTGTAATTAACAGTCACTATGGAAATTCTATTAAATTCCAAATAGATCTTTGATTTTAAGATAGATATTTATCCCAAGTAAACCGAATGGGTTGAATTTTGGCAAAGACATCATCTAAAGATTGCAGAGCACTTTTTAATGTAAATTTGTTGTTTATTAATGGTT
>JBEDNI010000201.1:0-3498 GCA_041170685.1 Bacteroidota bacterium
CTTTCAAAAGCTGATCTGCCTTGTCTGAAGCTTCTTTTTCAATCTTATCGGCGTTCTTATCCGCTTCATTTTGAATCTGTGCTGAGCGTTTTCCGGCCTCTTCCTCGGTTTGTCTGGCACGCAGGTAAAATTCTCCTTTGGCAGCTTCGGCTTTCTTACGACCTTCTTCTCTTACTTTCTCCGCCGCCTTTTTGGCAACGGCCTTTTGCAATGGGTCGGTGGCTTTGGCCTCTATGGCCGCAGCCTGCTTTTGCGCTTCTGCATTGATTTTATCTGCGGCTTTGTCTCCTTCCTGCCGTATTTGGCTTGCCCTTAGTTGTCCTTCTCCTGTAAGCTGTGAGCCACGTTTTTTACCTTCCTCACGAATTTGGGCTGCCCTTTTTGCTGCTTCATTTTTCAATTGTTCACCCTTTTCTCTGGCCAGTTTCAGCGCTTCAGCCCGTTTTTTCTCCAATGCCTCCGTGGCTGCGTCTTTCAGATTTTCCTTTACCGTTTTGGCAAATCCTTTCAGTGAAACCGAAACTGCAGGTTTTGTAATGGTTCCGCCAATGCGTATATCCACCGGAATTTCCTCAGGATTTTTTACGTTTAGACCTGACTTTTTGTTCCATTCCTGAAGCAGTGAATTGCCTGCTCCCAGGTTCTTTGCGGGCATTTTAAGCCAGCCGCCGTAGGAGATAGTCTGGTCCAGTTTGGTTTGTCCGGATAGTTTCATAATACCGCCATCCGGTAGGTTAAGGATTATGCTGTCCAACAACTCAAATGCTCCGTCATGTATGCGGAAATTAACTTTTTGTGGTTTAATGTTAAGCCTGTCGAGTGCGCTTGTATTGAGTTGTTTACCCAGTTGCTGTAAGAATTCAGTGCCTTTTATGCCTGACTGGCTCAGTGAGAGTTTTCCGGTGAGATTCAGGTCTTTATAGTCGGGTTGCATTTTGCTGTCCAGCGAGCTTTTAACTTCAATTCCTGCGTCAAACAATCCTTCCAGCTTGCTGAATATGGGGGCATATTTCTGAATCATGGGGAAACTGGCTGCGGTGGTTGAGGGGCTGAAACCAGTTGCTGATGTCTGCAATTCAGTAAGCGGGTGTTTGATATTTCGGCTGTCATACTTACCGTTCAGTACAATGTGTCCTCCCAGCATATCGGCTTTCAGGTTGTTGAGATTCAGAATTCCATCTTTGGCGGCAACATTCCCGGATAAAGCAGTGAGGGTGTATTTCTCATAAATCAGTTTTTCAATATTGGCAGTAAGTTGCAAGTCCAGGTTGGCAGGGATTTCTATAACAGGCAGTTCAGTGCTCTCGGTTGCCGAGGCGGTTGTTCCTGCTTGCGACATCAAACTGTTGATATTGATGTTTTTGCTTTTGAATGTCAGTGAACCTTGCAGGGTTTCATTGTTAAACAAATAACCGGGCAACTGATTAAGGGTTCCGCTCACATCAAAGTCATTGTCATTCATATTGCCTATGCAAACGGGCATGGAAATCTTCTGCGGGGTGAACTGCAAGGCAAAATCACGGAGTTGTGTGGATTCCTTGGCCGTTTTCCAATTCAGATTTTTCATGCCCAGTTGCCCGCCTGCCTTCAAATTTTTCATTTGCGACGACGACATCTGACTGTAATATCCAATCATATTAAAATCTGCATCCAGCAGTCCGGCCAGCTCAGTGCCTTTTTCCAGTGGTAACAAATTCTTGATTTTACCCAAATCCAGTTTGCCTTTGGCTTCTGCATCTATAAAAGGATTACTTACGGGTGTTTTCAGCAAGCACCTTGCTGAAAAAGGGGAACCGGCCATGCTCAACTGCAGTTTTTTGAGGTTGATTACGCTGTTATCAGGCTCGCCATCAGCATTGGAAAACACAAAATCTATCTGAATATTATCAGCGGCCTGCGGCAAATCAGGATAGTGAAAAGAACCATTTTCTACCTGTAATGACATTTCGGTTCTGGGCATATTATCCTCAGTCATTTTGCCTTTCAGAGAACCCTGAATGGCCATTTTTCCTTCGGCATTCATTTTTGCAAAATCCTTGCTATACATGCCGGGCACAATGCTCAGGAAGTTTTTAAAAGTATTTTGCAGGGCTTTGAATGAAATATCCATTTCCATGTCTTCATCATTCAGATCTACGAATCCTTCGCTTTGAATATCCAACTCATTCAGGCGGGCTTTGGCTTCTTTGTAGCTGAATTTCATCTTTTTCATATCCATGCCCAAATCTGCGTCAATAGTGGTTTTTATGTTTTGCAACCAGGCCATGCCGCCATATTCCAGCGTTAATGCGTCTGATTCGGTGTGGGTTTTCAAGGTGAATTCATCCTGCGTAAAATCGCCGGAACTTTGGTGATTAAGCCCACTGAGATGCGTCCTGAAGTCCAGACTTCTGTCGTTGTAGTCCAGCACAGCATTTTCAATTTCCAGTGATTTCAGGGAGAGTTTAAACCCTTTACTTGTGGTATCTGTAACAGCCTTTTGGGTGGTGTCGGTTTTGACTATATCCCAGTTTGCCCTGCCGCTTTTTAGCGTCAGTAAAAAAATTCTGGGATCTTTCAAGCCGATTTTAAGCAGTTCAATTGGGCCATTGCCCATCACACTCTGTAAATCCAAGGTAAGCGATAATTTGGGGATGTTGGCCAGGGTATCACCGGCAAAACTGTCTTTGCCAATGATGGTTATATTATTAATGCCAAGGGAAACATTCGGAAAATTGCGAATTAAACCCAAACTAATTTCTTCATCAAAAGAAACTTGGGCATTCACCTGTTCGTTCACCACTTTTTTGATCGCTTTGAGTGCAGGGCCTTTCAGGAAAAAAGGGATGATGAGTATCAAAAGGAATAAAATTCCAACGGTAATGCCGGTATATTTTAGAATTTTCTTTATCATTTTCAGGTAAACGAATTTACCGCAAAATTAGTGCGAAATGAAATGTATGTATAGACCAACTGATGTAGATTTGCGACAGAATGGACAGCTACTGGTGGGAACAGGCCATGGTAATTATTTCGGTACCCGTATATGCGGTTACCATATTGGCTGAAATAATAGCAAGCGCTTACCTGAAAAAAGAACTTTATACCACCAAAGATACCTTAAATAATTTTCTGATGACCGGCCTGAATATCACGCTGGATGCAGCCATGCGCGGGGCATTTCTGTTTTTCATGAGTTTATCATTTCCCAATCGGATTTTTAATTGGAATGAACATGGTTTTCTGTATTGGGCTGCTGCCATCATTCTCACCGACCTGGTTTACTGGTTTGTGCACTGGATGAGCCATATGGTGCGCTTCTTCTGGGCCGTACATACGGTTCACCACAGTAGCGAAAAATACAATATCACCGTGGGTTTCCGCAGTTCTGTATTCGAGCCGCTATATCGTTTTTTATTCTTTGTTCCCCTGGGTTTTCTGGGGTTTGAAGCCGCTGATATCGTACTTGCATTTGCGATTCAGCAATTGTATGGATCTATTATACATACAGAACTCATC
>JBEDNI010000202.1:0-3673 GCA_041170685.1 Bacteroidota bacterium
CATCTTTTTTACCGGAAAACTTTCTGCCATTAGCGGATAGTAAGGTGTTGAATTTTGTAGAGCACGGAGATTGTTTAACGCCAAATTTTAAAATTCGCAGTGTCAATGGGCATACCATGGGCATGATTACCCCCGAAATTTCCTGCAATGGAAAAACGGTCATTTATTGTGCCGATTTGGTTCCTTCATCAGCACATATTCCGGCCCATTATACCATGGGTTATGATATAGAACCCTTAGTTGTCATGAAGGAAAAAGAAAAATTATACGCAGAAATGGATGAAGAAAACACGGTTTACTTCTTTGAACATGACCTTGAAACAGAATGTGCCCGACTTACCAGAAATGAGAGAGGGCAAATGGTGGCAGCTGAGAAGGGCCGTCTAACGGATTTGTTGCATTGAAGCAATTTGTTATTCTTCCTCCTCGTTTGTTCCGAGATCCAATTCTTCACCTGTAATATCAAGGTATATACTCTGTATGGCCGAAACTCCATCCTGTTGTTCTTTTGGATTGGATGAGTTTGCTTTGGAGGCATTGTAATACAATCGTGCGTTGATATCATCCTTCATCGCCTGATAAATACCGATACCGACCTCATAATAATTTGGATTGCGGGCCTCCAGTGAAATAGTTTTTCGGATGCTTTGTTCGGCTGATTTAAAATCCTGTTTGTTATACTCCATTTGAGCTTTATACCACCATCCGTCGGGGTCTGATGGTCGTGTTTTAACATACCGCTCCATGGTTTTAACGGCATTGTTCCAATCGCGTTTGGCCGCATAGTACGAATTTAAGCTCAACAAAGCCCTGTTGGATTCGGGATATATTGACAGGGATTTTTCAGCAGCCCACACGGCAGAATCCAAATTCCCAAGATTGGCATAGGTGTTGGCCAGATAAAAATATACCTCTGAATTCTTTGCGTCTTTGGTCAGGTATTGCTTGAATTTCTCCAGGGCCAGCGCAAAGTTCTTGGATTTGTCCATAGCATTATAACCCTCAATATCGTCGCGTGAGGGCCGTTTGATAACCCATCCCATCGGTTTGCCGTCCACCATTGGGGTATAGACTGTACCAACCGGGGGATAGGCTCCATTCTTCAATCTCGCTTTATCGGTGAAACCATTATAGAATATGGCATAATCCCAGTCATGGCTGCTTCTTTCATCTGCGCGGGTGAACCCTACATGCACATTTTTATCATTCCTGCAATAGTATTTCACATGGTTCATACCATAGGATAGCACGGTAAATTTCTTATCCGGATTTTTTCTGGCTACATTTTCAAGGAACCATTCCGAACTCTGTCTTAGTGAAGCCAGATAATAATCCATTTCGTATTCGCCATAGGCAGCCTCTGTTCCTCCGGCTATTTCATTGAAATAAATGTATTGAAGGGGATGGTTTTTGAAAGTGTGCAAGGCAGGAGGAATGCTTCCGACCAGGACCATTGAAGGAATTAACCATTTGGCGATGCGAATACCGGAAAGGAGTTTTGAGAGTAATGAAAAACCCACTGTGGCCGATACAACGAGACAAGGCAGCACAAACATTATTTGCCGCATTCCGCCATACACGTTGGATTTCTGATACCATATATAAAAAACAGGGAAAGCCGCCGCAAAAAACACAATCATTATGGCATGGGAATAGTTTTTACGGTTAAATAATCCCAGAGTAAAGTACAATATCAAACCCAGCAGTGAAACAATGGGAGTGGTGATAAGCAGGTATTTGGTCAGGTAATAGGGGGGCAGCATGCTGCTGTCTGTCAGGGTGCCTTCGAAAAGCTGTCTCAAAGTAACAGGGAACTTTGTGAATGCGTCCAGTGCTTTGAAAGGGTTGGTGAAAGGGTCATCAAGTCCATATGGCCATGGTAAAATACCCACATAAAAAGAACCTACGGCAATGATAATAAACGATATCAAATAGGCCACTATGCCTTTCCAGCGAAGCTTTAGAAAATTGGGTAGACCGATATTTTCGATGTATCGCAAACCGGCAAAAAGCGCAATGGTAGGAATAAGCACGAAACCACCCACACGAATGCTGATGGCAAGTCCGGTGCCCAAAACAATACCCACAGCCTGCCCGATTCTTCCGCCATTTTTGCCATAGTATAACAACGCATAATATAACCCGATAATGTAACCGGCGGCAAAGGGTATGTCTTTGGGGTTATTTAGCGAATCTCCCAGAAGGCGTGGCGTGAAGAACAGTAAAACTAGCCCGACACCCCCCCAGAGCCAGCTTTTGGTGAGATGACGAACCATCAAACCTCCAAAAAGAATACACAAAAAGCCCATCACAGCATTCCAGAAATGCCTCAGCTGGAATATTTCATCAGTGCCGGTAATCCTTACCAGCATGGCGGTAAAAGTATCAAAACTACTGCCGTAGTTTTCCATGTGGTTATCGCTTTTATCAAATAAGGCCGCCTCTTTATCCTCGGTAAAATAGGGAATGATGGCTGTGTCGGCCCATCGATACTGAATAAATTCATCTCCACTGATTCCTGCATCTTTACTGAGCGAGGTAATGGTTATGAGTGTTAGAAAGGCGATGGCCGTAAATAAGTGTCTGGCGGGATTTTTCTTAAAATGGAGCGGATTTAAAAATTGTAAAGTACCGGCCACTCTATTTTTCCATGTAGGCCGCTTTTCAGGTTTATCAGAACTGCCGGTATGAATAAAATTCCAATCGCGGGCCACTTTTCTCAATCCCCATAGCAATGCATACTTTTCATTAACGTTAACGCCGGAATCTAGGAGCGCCTGCATTGATGTTCGGTTTACACAAATAAACGGTGTCTGTAATTCCTGTTCGCGTATCCCTAATATCCATGAAGAAAAGGAATTTTTATTTTTTGCGGCTACGGCAATATGGGCATCAAACTTTCCGGTATTATTCTGAATCTGATGGATGAAATCGTTTATACCCGGTGAATTTATCGCTATAAATGATATAAGAAAAAGATCTTGATCGGCATTTTCCGATAAACATTTTTCAGCCCGTTTGTAAAATGTGTCTTCCCGGCTGTCTGTAGCGTGTTTTGGGTAGAAGGCTATTACCGGAAGCGATAGATCGACAATTTTTGTTGTCGGATTATGAGCTTTTTTATTCATGTATGAAGGCAAAAATAAATCATACCCATTGGGTTTTGTACTAAATAAGTATTAAAAATTCAAAGTTTGTAGTACCGCTTAATTTTTATCAATTCCAACGGCACTTTAAGAAAGTCTGAAGCTTTTAGTTTACTGCCTTTAACCTCAATCCATCGGTTCAACGGGATTTCAAGCACCCGTTCATAGGTTTTGTCATGCCCGTAAATTTTAATATGGCGTGCCAGTAGTTCCACATCAAAAAACCATTTGCTTCTGAACGGATCTGTAAAAAGTGAGGGGATACTATCCTTGCTAAACAGTTTGGCTCCACATTGGGTGTCGTATACTTTCAGCTGCAGGATGATTGAGGTAAATGTTGCAAAGACTTTTTCGGTCAATGTTGCTGCCCATGCGTGAAATGCGGCTGCCCATGATGATGCGGTGCCGCAGTGTGCCACCGGAAAACGCAGAAAACCAGTTTAATTCTGATAAAGGTGTGCTCATATCGGCATCCCAAAACCCAAAATATTCAACATCCAACTGTGCGAAGGCATGTAATATTCCGG
>JBEDNI010000203.1:0-3729 GCA_041170685.1 Bacteroidota bacterium
TGAAATGCTGGTTGATGCCGGAACACCGGGCTATGCTGATTTTCAGGTGGTGAACGACCGGTATTTATTTGCCATGGGTAATGATGGTGGATTGCGTGTTTTTACCCTAGATAATGGCAGTCTTTTATTGACCCAATGGTTATTTACAAACGGTGGCATTTTTACAGTTTCAGAGGATGGCCGGTACGATGCCAATCCACAGGCCTTGAGGTTGTTATATGGAGTGAATAAAAATGAAATCAAGCCCTTCAGTGATGCAGGATTGCAATTTACGCCAGGGCTGCGAAAGCTAATTATCCGGATTTACGCCAGGGCTGCGAAAGCTAATTATCCGGCAATAATTGGCTGGCCGTGGAAAAATGAGTAATTTCACGGCCCATGAAAAAAGGAATTTTTATCATAGTTGGTCTTGGTATTCAGGCGTTAGGCCTCAATGCACAGGACAGCCTGTCTTCGGATGTAGTAAATGCATTTCAGTTTCGCAGTATTGGCCCGGCAACCACCGGAGGACGTATCGTAGATATTGCCGTCAATCCCAATAATTACAGCGAATACTACCTCGCAGCAGCTTACGGCGGCGTATGGAAAACCCGAAACAACGGAACAACCTTCGATCCCATTTTTGACGGTTATGGCACCCAAAGTATCGGTTGCCTGGCCCTGGATCCACAAAATGCCAATACGCTGTGGGTGGGAACCGGTGAAAACAACAACCAGCGCAGTGTAGGATACGGAAACGGTATCTATAAAAGTCTGGATGGTGGCAAATCTTTTACCAATATGGGACTCAAAAACAGCGAGCATATCGGGATGATTAAGGTGCACCCCAACAACAGCAATGTAGTGTATGTGGCTGCGTATGGTCCGCTGTGGAAAGAAGGCGGCGAACGCGGCCTTTATAAAACTGAAGATGGCGGCAAAACCTGGAACCGCATTCACCATGTGAGCGACAATACCGGCTGCAACGAAGTGCATCTGGATCCCGGTAACCCTGATATTGTGTATGCCGCTTTTCATCAGCGCAGAAGACATGAATGGACATACCTGGGTGGTGGTCCCGAAAGTGCACTGTACAAAAGCACCGACGGCGGCAAGACCTGGAGAAAGCTGTCAGGCGGACTTCCCGGTGGGGATGTGGGAAGAATTACCCTTTGCATAGCCGCTAAAAACAGCCATCGTATTTATGCGATGGTAGAAGCACAGGCGGGCAAATCTGGGGTGTATGTGAGCGATGATAAAGGAGAAAGCTGGAGCAAAACCAACGATTTCTCTACAGCCGGTAACTATTACCAGGAAATCATGGCCGACCCTGCAGATCCAAACCGCATCTTTATCATGGATACCTGGCTGAAATGGAGCAAAGACGGCGGAAAAACGGTTAGCAGTGTGGGCGAAAAATGGAAGCACGTAGACAACCACGCCATCTGGATTCAACCCGATAACACTGCACACTGGATTGTAGGGTGCGATGGCGGTTTGTACGAAACCTGGGATGATGGCAAAACCTGGATTCACAAAGATCACCTTAACATAACCCAGTTTTACCGCGTTACGGTTGATAATTCAGAGCCGTTTTACTATGTATATGGCGGCACACAAGATAACAATACGCTGGGCGGTCCTTCTGCCAATGCCAGTGCCAATGGAATTCCCAATAGCGATTGGTTCATTACCGTGGGCGGCGATGGCTTCAAAACCCAGGTAGATCCTACCGATCCCAATATCGTTTACAGCCAGTGGCAATATGGTGGACTTATCCGCTATGACCGCAGAACCGGCGAGCAAATTGATATCAAACCCATTCCCGGACTGGGAGAAAATGGACAGCGCTGGAACTGGGATGCACCATTGATTATCAGTGCGCACAACCCAAAACGTTTGTATTTCGCTGCCAATAAGGTGTATCGCAGCAACGATCAGGGAAACAGCTGGGAAGCCATCAGCCCCGATTTGAGCCGTGGCATTGACCGCAATAAATTGCCCGTAATGGGGAAGGTGTGGAGCATGGATGCCGTGGCCAAAAACCAAAGTACCTCCATTTTTGGCAACATCATGTGGCTGGCTGAAAGTCCCAAAGATGAAAACCTGCTGTATGCCGGCACCGATGATGGATTGATTCAGATTACCACCGATGGCGGCAAAACTTGGAATAAAACCAGTAAGTTCCCCGGCATCCCCGATATGACGCTGGTGAGCTGCATCGTGCCATCGCAATTCAACAGGAATGTGGTTTATGCAACATTTGACAACCACCGTCAGGGCGATTTTAAGCCGTATTTATTGAAAAGTAACGATGCCGGCAAAACGTGGACATCCATTGCTTCCAATCTGCCGCAGAATGGTTCGGTGAAAACCTTTGCTGAGGATTTTGTGAGTGAAAACCTGTTGTTTGTTGGAACCGAGTTTGGCTTTTTTGTCTCCAATAACGGCGGTAAGAAATGGACCCCCTGGACTGCAGGACTGGCACCCATTGCCATCAAGGATATTGCCATTCAGAAAAGGGAGCAAGACATTGCCCTGGCTACCTTTGGCCGCGGTTTTGTGATTCTGGATAACTATGCGCCATTGCGTGAAGCTACCGCAGAGAATCTGGGTAAAGACGCCTATATCTTTTCGGTTAAACCTGCCAAAATGTTCATTCCCCGAAGCCCGCTGGGTGGCAGGGATAAATCATCCAAAGGCGCTTCTTACTTCAATGCGCCCAATCCTGCTACCGGTGCGGTAATTCGTTATCACCTGAAAAACGAATACAAAACCATCAAGGAAATCAGACAGGGTAGGGAAGCCAAGGCCAAAAATGCATTTTATCCTTCAGTCGATTCCATGAGAATGGAAGCCAGGGAAGAGCAGCCATTTGTTTTATTAGTAATTGCCGATGAAAAAGGCCGTGAGGTGAGAAGGATTAAATCTTCAGCCAAAAAGGGGATGGGCAAGGCCGAGTGGGATCTTCGCTACGCCAGTACCAATCCGCTTACCCATGGTCCCAGGGATTTAAGTAATCCTTACACTGAGCCCGATTACGGTCCTTTTGTAGCGCCCGGCAATTATCAGGTTTCATTGTTTTTGGTGAAAGACGCCGAAATGACACCCATGGGCAATAAACAAACCATTTCGGTGGATTATCTGGTGAAACCCACGCTGACAAGCTTTCCGGCTGAAGAAAGGGCTAAAATCGTGGATGAGATTGCAGAAACACGCCGAAACATATCAGCAGCAGCCGAATACATGAATGATGCCTCCAAAGGCCTGCAATCGGCCAAAAACGCACTATTTAGCATGGGTGTGGATGCCGGATTGATGAAAGAAATTGCAGACCTGCAGCTTTCGCTGGAAAAATTAAATATCCGCCTGAACGGCGATGGTTTGCTGGCTTCCAAAGAATTTGAAACCGCCCCCGGCATTTACGATCGCATTGAAACCGCGGTGTATGGCATGGTCTATAGCAGCAACGGTCCCACCCTCACACATGTAAATGCTTTCCGCGAGAGCAAAAAAGAATTTACCAATTGGGTAGCCGAATTAAAGCAGGTTCACAACCGCATGCAGGCGCTCAATACCAGACTGGATGCCGCCAAGGTGCCTTATACGCCGGGCAGAACCTTCTTTTTTGAGGTGAAGTAATGGCGGCAAGCAAGCCCGCTACCGTTGATGCGTACATGTCCTGTTTACCACAGGAACATGTGCCATGGCTGATGCAATTGCGCTACACCATCCAACAAACAGCGCCGG
>JBEDNI010000204.1:0-3475 GCA_041170685.1 Bacteroidota bacterium
TCATTGTTTCGTCCGGCGGTGGTATTGAAGAGCTTGCCCAAACACTGGGGGGCCTTGTTTTAGACGAGCCATCCGAAATTATTACAGCGCTTAAAGGCCCTATTCCCGGGGCAAATGAACGCGAATTGGCTCGCTTTCATCAGGGCTGTGCCGGGGATTGGGTTGACTCAATTTTACGTTTTTTAAACCCGGCCGGCCATGCCTGAAATTAGTGTTTTAATTCCGGCCTATAATGCAGAAAAAACCATTGTTTCTGCCGTTTGGAGCGCCCTCAACCAGTCTTTTAAAGACATTGATGTGCTTGTGTATGTGGATGGGTCAACCGACAACACCGCAGAAAGGGTGCTGGGTATTAACGAAGCCCGGGTGCATTTGTTTCAGGGCAAAGAGCATTGTGGGATTTCCTACAGTAGAAACTATTTACTCACAAAAACATCGGCGCCCTACATTGCTTGGCTGGACGCAGACGACATTATGCTGCCGGGAAGGCTGTCTGCGCAGCATGGTTTTTTGGAAAACCATCACGATGTTGATTTTTTGGGCTGCTGGGCCCTTTTGAGAAACAGTGACCTCAACACCGTCAGTATGGGCACAAACCGATCGTTTCTGGAGGCCTTCCTTTTGTTTAGAAATCCATTTGTACAAAGCGGTATTATGGCGAAGAATTTTTTTTCTAAAGAAAACCTGTTTTTTGATTCGGCATTTGACTATACCGAAGATTACGACCTGTATTTGAGGTGCCTGGAAAAAGGAAAGCGGTTTGCTATGCTGCCGATTTATGGTGTTAGCTACAGTATGCCGGGAGAAGCCGTGTGGAAGGAGAAATCAAGCGTACACGGGCTTGACCAAAAACTAGAGCAACTGCTCTTGCGCACCCACAAAGACTGTAAAGATGTTGATGCGGGAACCGTGCTTGCTTTTATTCGTGGAAACGAAAAAATTGAAAGGCCGGAATATGTCATTATTAAACAATTCATTGCCTCCGCGCGACATACCATACGCATTAAAAACGGCCAACTCCGTCGAGGAGAAAAGGCGGTGTTGTTATTGTATCGGTTTCGGCTTGAACGAAACCACCGGGGAATCGTGCCTGCTTTTTTGTGGCTGTTGCTTCAAAACCCATTCACTGTAAGGGTTATGCTTGTAAACCGTTTGCGGGTGCGTTAGTTGTTTTGTGGGTCTCTCCGCACAACCATATAAACATCATCGTCTATTTTTAGGTAGCCGTACTCATAACAGAAACGATATTGGCTACCGGTTTTGGTAGTATAAATACTGGTTATGTAATCAAATACAAACCCTTTGGCAGATAGTTTTTTTAAGGGAACTCTTGTTTTTCCTTCTTCATTTCCTTCTAAAAAGGATTCGAGTATCCGCCGGTTTTTTCTAAGCGCGTTGTTGATGTTTCTCACAACGTTATTGGCATCCGCGTTAAGCTTATTGTTGTAAGTATTCCGGCAGCCATCGCTACAAAACTTTTTATCTGCCCGACCCAGAATTTTATCTCCGCATTCCTGACATTGTTTGGCGTTCATTTATAGACAATATTACACAATTTTTACATCACAAACAACAACAAACACTTACAAACGCAATTAAACATTAAAAAACCGACTTCCGTTTTTGGGCCGTTCCACCTTTGCATCACCAACCGAGAGAATCGTTGAAACCTAAATTAAATTATATATACGTTATGACATCTTTAGTTAATTCCGTGACCCTGTGGGGCAATGTTGGCTCCACCCCTTCTGTTCGTGTGCTGAAAAACGGCCGCAAAGTCGCCACCCTTAGTTTAACCACCGGCGAACGTAAACAAAGCGATGACGGGCAAAACAACAAATCATTAACCTGGCACAAATTGGTGTTCTGGGGGCCCAAGGCCAGCATCGTTGAAAGTTATGTGGGAAAAGGTCAGCGCCTTTTTGTAGAAGGCAAGATTACCGAGCGCAACTGGCTGGATAAAAAGGGTGTTGAGAAAAAACAAACCGTTGTGGATGTGCAGCGTGTTTTCCTGGTCAACCAAAAGAATAAAAAAGAGGCGCTTAATGAAGAGTTGCCCTTCTGATCATTGGTTTGTGTTGTGTTGTAAGAGCCCGGCTTTCGCCGGGTTTTTCTTTTACACCAGGGTGTTCTTAACTTTGTTGAATGGAGGCGCAAGAAAAGCTGGTTTTGTTTGAGGAAAAACAGCGTTTTACGCAAAAGTGGATATGGCTATTGTTGTTAACACCCTTCTTGTTTCCTATGGTGGGACTGATTTTTCCCAATATTTCCAATGACCTTTTTATGTTTAACGCATCTGCGCTCCTCGTTAACATGGGTGTTTATTTGTCAATCCTGCTGTTGTTCTGCTTTGGGTTTGAGTTGAACACCGAAATATGCACTGACGGCATCTATGTTCGCTTTCGCCCCTTTCATAGAAAACCCCGCTTTTACGCTTGGTCTGCAATAGAACACTGCGAAATCAGAAAATACAAGCCCCTTTTCGAATATGGCGGCTGGGGGGTTCGACGGGGTTTGATGGGTACCGCTTTTAATGTGCGGGGAAATATGGGGCTTCAACTGGTGATTAAGGGCGGAAAACGGGTTTTGATAGGCACGCAAAAGGCGACTGAGCTTGCCGGTGTTTTGAAATCTATACACATCCCTGACGCATAGACATATTAAGAAATGGGGCAAGGCGCTACCTTTGTAGTGTGATTTCCTATTCAAGGTTTGTGCTGCCCAACGGGCTTAGGGTGATACACCATTTTGATCCTGACAGCACGGTGGTTATATTAAACACGCTTTTCAACGTGGGTGCACGGGACGAATCTCCCGACAAGACGGGTTTTGCGCATCTTTTTGAACACTTGATGTTTGGAGGTAGCAAGAATGTGGTTTCTTATGACAAGGCCGTGGAGCACGCCGGAGGAAGCAACAACGCCTTCACCAACAACGAGTACACAAACTACTATATCACTGTTCCCTCAGAAAATGCCGAAACCGCCTTCTGGTTAGAAAGCGACAGAATGTTTCAGCTCAATATTA
The DNA here is from genome assembly GCA_041170685.1 of Bacteroidota bacterium. Classification (GTDB taxonomy): domain Bacteria; phylum Bacteroidota; class Bacteroidia; order NS11-12g; family UBA955; genus RGEC01. The sequence goes on from JBEDNI010000204.1 coordinate 3,028, forward strand.
ACACCAAAACCCTGGATGTGCAGCGCGGCGTGGTTGTGGAGGAGTTTCGGCAGCGTTGCCACAATGCGCCTTTCGGCATGCTGTGGCATCATTTACGCGGGCTTCTATATCAAAACAGCCCCTACCGATGGCCAACCATTGGTGAAGATATTTCTCACATAGAGAACGCCACCCTTGAAGACGTAAAAGCGTTCTATAAAAAACACTATCACCCGGCCAATGCCGTGCTCTGTGTTGCCGGACAGATTACCCTGGAAGAAACCCGGGAATTATGCAAAAAATGGTATGTTGACATTGAACCAACCGGTGCGGTTAACAGCAATGAATATGAAAAGGACCCCACCAACACCGGCCGCCGTTTCATGGAAACTGACGATTTAAGTCCCAACCCGGCGGTGTTTTTGGTTTGGAAAGGGCCTGAGTTTAATAATCCGGACAGCGCAGCCCT
>JBEDNI010000205.1:0-3455 GCA_041170685.1 Bacteroidota bacterium
TGGCATGAACTGGGATTTGGGTATCCCAAAAACCAGGCAATCCCAGACTTCCTTATTGTTTGATTTGACGCCCGAAGAAAAACTAATCATGGATTGCCTGAAAGGAAAAAGCCGACATTTTGACGAGTTGTTGCTCTCAACAGGGCTGCCTATGAGCAGACTCACGCTTTTATTGCTGGAAATGGAAATGAAACAGATGGTAAATAGCTTACCCGGAAAAATCTACAAAAACCTAGCCTTTGGCTGATTACTTTTTACCACCGGGCTTGCGGGGCTTAACCGCAGTCTTCTGCTGCTGGGTCTTCATCACCTCTTCCAGTCTGCGGGAAAAATTACTTTTCTTCACCGGCTTTTTTCTGGCATCGGCAATTTGTTTGTGTAACTTTTGATCATCTACCAGACGGCGAATGGCAAACTGCTGACCAAAAGTAACCATATTGCTCACGAAATAATACCAGGTGAGTCCGCTGGGATAATCGTTCAGCACACCCAGGAAGATTACAGGCATGATATACCCTATCCATTTCATCTGACCTGTAACCCCGGAAATCTGGTTATTCAGGTGGGTATAAATGAGGGTTGAAATGGTCATCAACAATGTAAACAAACTTATATGATCACCATAACCGGGAATATGGAAGCCCAGATCCAGAATGCTGTCGTAGGCACTTAAATCATGGCTCCATAAAAAGGTTTTTTGCCTAAGCTCAAACAATACGGGGAAGAACTGAAATAAGGCAAACAGAATGGGCATTTGCAGTAACATCGGAACACAGCCACTCATGGGATTCACGCCGGCTTTCTTGTATAGCGCCAGATTTTCCATTTGAATTTTCTGCATGTCATTGCCGTATTTTTCCTTTATCTCATCAATTTCCGGCTTCAGTATTCTCATCTTGGCCGTAGAGATATAACTTTTATAAACCAGCGGCAGCAATACAAACTTGATAATCAGGGTTAGTAATAAGATCAAAATACCCATGCTTCCAATCTTACCATCGAGAAAATTAAAAATAGGTAGAACCATCCATCGGTTAACCCAGCCAAAAATTCCCCAGCCCAAAGGAATCATACGATGCAATTCATGGTCTTTAAATCCTGGATCAATGGATTGAAGCGTTTTGTAACTATTAGGACCAAAATAAAAAGCGAGATTCCACGATTTTTCCTTTTCCCTGCTGTAAGGCAAAAAGAGCTCCGATTGCATCGCTTTTATATATCCTGGTTCACGTGTTTCTTTCCATTCCAGGTTGCTGCCCTGAGCAAATCCGTCTTTGTTGATGAGTGTTGCATTAAAATACTGTTGCTTAAATGCTACCCACTGCAGATTGCCTGGGATTTTTTCCAGTCTTTCAGGGCTGCTTTCAGAGAGCGATTCGGGATGTTCGCCAGGCACTCTGTATGATATAGTGCTGTGTTGGTTTTCAAATTGCATTCCCTTTTCCTGTTTGTGCAATGTGGCCTTCCATATAAACTTCAGATCATTGTTTCGCTGAAGTTCGTTTTCAAGTCCTGAAACCTTCACCGTATAATTCAACAGAAAATCCTGAGAAGACAATTTGTATTGCTGTTCAATGTAACCACCGTTTTTGTGCTCAAGTCTGTAAACAATTGCTTCCGGAGAGGATTCCATCACCTTCCAGTTCAGGCTATTGGTCCGAAGTATGTCATCTTTGGTCATCAGCTCAAAGTATGCTTCGGTGTGCTTGTCATCCAACAGCACCAAATCGGTGGAATCGGCCCTTTTGTATCGGTTAAGTTTCACCTGAACAGGCCTGCCGCCCAGGCTGCTGAATCTGATAGATACAGCAGAATTCGCCAAGGTTATTTCTTGCGGCTTCTGTGCCTTACAATCCAAAAAACCACCGATGACAGAGTCTTGGGAATTTACAATTTTGGCACCAAGGGAAGCCGTATCAGAAGCATTTTTTGTGAACTGTGAAGTATCAGATTTGGATTCGACGCGGGCAATACTGTCAGCTGCTTTGCGCTGAAGATCAAGTTCTGCCTGGGATGGTGCTGCCCACCAATAGTAGCCGACCAAAATGAGAAAAATAAGTGAGAAGCCGATGATTGTATTGCGATCCATATTGAAGGGGCGAAATTACACATATTCTGCCGAAATTCACAGTAGAAACGCCTACTGACAACTGCTTTAAAAACCCAATCCGTTTTCACAAAAAAAAATCAACCTACAATGTATAAAGGCCACAATAATTTCTTACCTTTGCGGCTCGAAAAACCTCATGGCTAATACAGGTAAAATTTCTCAAATCATCGGAGCGGTAGTTGACGTAAGTTTCAACGAGGCAGGCTCCACACTCCCCAACATTTACAATGCACTTCACGTTACCCGCGAAAACGGGCAAAAGATTGTGCTTGAAGTACAGCAGCACCTTGGTGAAAACATCGTTAGAACTATCGCGATGGATAGCACCGATGGTTTGCGCCGCGGCATGGACGCCGTAGATACCGGAAACGCCATCACAATGCCTACCGGCGAAGCTATTCGCGGAAGGCTATTGAATGTGGTGGGTGAAGCCATTGATGGCATGACAGCAACAGACAATAGCAATGGTCGCCCCATACATGCCAAAGCACCATCGTTTGAAAACCTGAGCACTTCTACTGAACCGCTGTTCACCGGAATCAAGGTTATCGACCTGCTTGAACCTTATGCCAAAGGAGGCAAAATTGGTTTGTTTGGAGGTGCGGGTGTAGGCAAAACCGTATTGATCATGGAACTCATCAATAACATCGCCAAAGCATACAGCGGTATGTCAGTATTTGCCGGTGTGGGTGAGCGTACCCGTGAAGGAAATGACCTGCTCCGTGAAATGATCGAGTCAGGCGTAATTAAATACGGCAAAGAATTCAATAAGAGCATGGAAGAAGGAGGATGGGATTTGAATAAAGTTGACATGAACGAACTGAGCCAAAGTCAGGCCACCCTTGTTTTCGGGCAGATGAATGAACCTCCCGGAGCCCGTGCCCGTGTAGCTCTGAGCGGACTTACCGTAGCCGAATATTTCCGTGACGGTGACGGACAAGGTGCAGGTCGCGACATCCTCTTCTTTATCGACAATATCTTCCGTTTCACCCAGGCCGGTTCTGAAGTATCGGCACTGTTGGGACGTATGCCTTCTGCGGTAGGTTATCAACCAACACTGGCAACAGAAATGGGTGTGATGCAGGAACGCATTACCTCTACCACCCGTGGATCTATCACCTCGGTTCAGGCCGTTTACGTGCCTGCTGATGACTTGACTGACCCGGCACCTGCCACCACGTTTGCTCACCTTGATGCAACCACGGTACTGAGCCGTAAAATTGCGGAATTAGGTATTTATCCTGCCGTGGATCCATTGGATTCAACAAGCCGAATTCTCACTCCGGATATCCTAGGAAAAGAACACTATGATTGCGCACAGCGCGTTAAAGCATTGCTTCAGCGC
>JBEDNI010000206.1:0-3451 GCA_041170685.1 Bacteroidota bacterium
AAACAAATCTCTGTTGATTTTTGGGTATCAATTGTGATATTTCCATTAATAAATATCATTTATTACAATCCAAATCGATTGAAAGATTTTAATATGTCGCAATACCTGCTGCTTATGGTATTGGCCTGGTTTATTTTAAAAATGCTGGTACAGGTGCTTTATTTATTTCGTGAAAATAATTATTCATTCACCAATATTTTGTATTTTTGCGCCTTGGAAGTTTTGCCCCATGCAATTCTGACAAAAACCCTTTTCAGCATCTCACAAACTCAATGAACGAAAGAGAGAAAAAGGTAAAGAGCATACTCATTACCCAGCCCCCTCCCGAAGCGGGGAAAAATGTTTATGAGGATTTTGCAAAGAAAAATAAGCTGAAAATAGATTTCCGCTCATTTATTCACATAGAGCCATTAACAGCCAAAGAAATCAGAAGGCAAAAAGTCGCCTTCCCTGACTATACAGCCATTATTTTCAACTCCAAAAATGCCGTGGATTCCTTTTTTACCATGGCACAGGAAATGAAAGTAGAAATGTCTCAGGATACCAAGTATTTCTCGGTGAACGAAAATGTATCCAACTATGTACAGAAATACATTGTGCCCAGAAAACGCAAAATGTTTCACGGCAAAGGAACCGAAAAGGATTTTCTGGCCCTGATGAAAAATCACAGTTCAGAAAAGTTTCTTTTTCCCTGTTCTGATATTCGTAAGCCCAACATCCCCAATTTCTTTGCAGAACATAACCTGAACCTCAAAGAATGCATCATTTATCGCACAGTTAGCAGCGATTTAAGTGATTTGCGTGAGGTGTTTTACGATATTCTGGTGTTTTTTAGTCCGGCCGATATTAAGTCTTTGTACGACAACTTCCCTGATTTTGTTCAGAATGCAACCCGCATTGCAGGTTTTGGTGATAGTACCCAAAAAGCCATTCTAGAGCATAACCTGATACTGGATATTCCCGCGCCAGCCCCTGACAGTCCATCTATGCTGGCAGCCCTGGAGAAGTATGTGAAACGGGCCAATACCGAAAAGAAATAATTAATCGGTCTTTCGAGTAACGAAGCAGGATTTTGTTTTGTCTTTACCGGTAAGAAACAAATACATCTCCCCACCGTCTTGTAATCCCAGTTTTTTACGGGCTTCCTCGGCCGGTAATATGAAGTCTCGCGCACTCACATTGGCTTTCATAATGCCCAACAATTTGATTTGCTTTTCAATTTCACCCAAAGAACCTGAAAATGTATGTTCCAGTATGAAGCTGCGGCCTAAAGCTTGCGGAATAATCGCATTTCCAGTCAGGTAATAACTGTTTTTATTGATGGGGGTTAATCCTGATTGTTCAATGATATATTGTTTGAATCCCGCTTTGATGGCTGCTGCGGTCAATTCACAAAAAATCGGTTTTTCTGATGCCAACAGGGTAAGCTGAGTATCATTGTCAATGATGCTGAATCCAGTATCATTCACCTCTACTATGCATGTTTTACTAGTTTCTGCAATACCTATTTCAGCCAGCATTTCCTTGATTTCATTTTTATAACTGAAAACAAACATGTTTACAGGGCAGTCCACTTGTTTTTGAAACCATTGGATGTCGGTCATGGGGCTGAGTTTAATCAGCCAGCGACGGGAAATACTGTAATGATTTTTGAGCAGTGCAAAAACGTCGGGTGAATATGCTGCCGTATTCCCAGTAATGCGATTTCCATCGGGTCTGCGGTCAGGATCCACATAAACGCAGCTCCATTGGGAAGTATGCTGATGTAAAAATTCTTCAGCCCCCATATCTAACCGAGTCACATTGTCTATGCCCATTCGGGCCTGATTAAATCGCACAACGGCGTTCAGCCCCTTATCTGTATCAATACTGGTAACTTGATCAAATGACCGGGCAAATCCATGGTCATCCACCCCCAGCCCGCCGGTGAGACTCAGTAATTTTTCACCTCTAAAAAGGTGGGCCTTGACCGATGAGATTCTCTCGGAAGTGCATTGTTCCAGAGGTACACTGGCAAATAGGCATTGATGGGCAAGCCAGAGGGGCAGTTTGTGTTTCGCCTTCAGCCGGCAGGATTGTTGTTCCTGAATGGTGGTTTTTATAAAAGCAGCATCTTCTTCGGAAATTTCTGTTTTTTTGTCACCTTTGGAATAAAACCCATTGGATATTCGTTCAATACGAAGTGAATCTCCCAAAATTGAGTTTAATTTGCAGTAAATTTCCCGAACCATGAACAAGGCAAAAGTAATCATCGCAGTCCTGATTTGTATAACCGCAGTTTCCTGCGCCTCTTTGCGCAAGAAAGACAAGTGTCCTTCTGTGGGAACCGCAAACCATGGCATGAGTATTAAAAAGTAATGTCTGCACCACTGCGCCTTACAGACGAAAACGGACTCAATGCCCTGATCGCTGAATCGCACGTGGCTCCGGTATTGATTTTTAAGCACAGTACCCGTTGCTCCATCAGCAGCATGGCCCTAAATCGCATGGAAAAAGCCGTTCCTTATATGCCTTTCCGGCTTGTGGACGTAATCGCCGACCGACCTGTCAGCAACCGCATAGCAGAGGTTTTCTCAGTGCATCATGCTTCTCCCCAGTTGTTGCTCATACACCGCGGAGCATGCGTGTATGAAGTGTCCCATCTGGAGATTCAGCCCCGTGAAATTCATGCTGAGTTGTTGGCATTGCAATAAAAACCGAAACCATCAAACCGATTCACAGCATAGGAGATGAAATCAGCAGTGCCAAAACGGTGCTGCAAGATGATCTGGCCACATTTGAAGCCGGTAATGTGCATCCTTTTTATAGCACCTTTGCGCTGGGAAGGGATGTGGAGTGGGCTTGCCGACAATTTGTGCTGAACATGAAGGACGATGACGAAGAGGGCATAGGTACTTTTTTGAATATTAACCATAAAAGTCCTGCCATGTTGGGTGATCAGGTAACCATATCAGCAAAAATCATTCACCTGCATGGCAATACCGTGGATTGCGAATTTTCCGTAAAAGTGGGGGAGCGGCTGATTGCAGACGGCACTCAGGGACAAAAAATTTTGAAGAAAGAAAAACTCGCCCGCATCGTGGCTGAACTAACCGGTGGCTAAAAAATCAAAAATAGAGATACTGAACCGTAAGGCCGGTTTTAATTACCACGCAGATGCAAAGTATACGGCCGGTATTATGCTAATGGGAACGGAAGTGAAAAGTATTCGGGCCGGTAATGTAAATATGGGCGATGCGTATGCGGTGATGGCTGATGGTGAGTTATGGCTCAAGCATTTGCATATTTCGCCTTTTGCTCAGGGCAGTTTCGGCCAGCACGAACCCCTGCGCGACAGAAAACTGCTGCTAAACCAAAAAGAACTCAGAAAAATTGGCGTAGCCCTAAAAAATGTGGGCATTGCTGCATTTCCCATCCGGTTGTTTGAAAACGAAAAAGGCCTTTTTAAGCT
>JBEDNI010000207.1:0-3416 GCA_041170685.1 Bacteroidota bacterium
ATGAGCACCTACATGAATACCGCTGTGAAAGAAGGCGATGTGCTGCAGGTGATGGCACCCATGGGCAAGTTTACCGTTATTCCCGATGCGGCTAAAAGCACACATTACGTGCTATTTGCCGGTGGCAGCGGTATCACCCCCATGATGGGCATTTCCAAGGCCGTGCTGATGCATGAAGCCGGCAGCAAGGTTACGCTGGTGTATGCCAACCGCAACGCCGACAGCGTGATTTTTAAGCAGGCCCTGGCCGATATGGAAAAACAACATTCCGGTCGTTTCAAAGTCATCCACAGCTACGATCAGGCTGCGCTTACCTGGTTTGGCATGAAAGGTCACCTCACCGAAGACAAGGTGGTGAATGTGCTGCAATCCAAGATTGGCGGTTCTTACGCCGATTATCAGTATTATATCTGCGGTCCGGGTCCCATGATGGATGTGGTGAAGAAAGGCCTGTCCAAAGCCGGCGTAGCTGCCTCTCACGTATTTACCGAATATTTTTCTGCACCCACTTCCTCAGAACCCAAAGAAGAAGTGGCAACCGAGGCCTCTGCCTTCAATGGAACGGCCAAAATCACCGTTCATGTATATGGCAAATCACAGCAAATTGAATGTGATGACAAAACAACCGTGCTGAAGGCCTGCATGAAAAATGGCATCGATCCTCCCTACAGCTGCACCGTTGGGGTTTGCACCACCTGCAGGGCCAAGGTTACCAAAGGCGAATTGCACATGCTGGAACGCGAAGGCCTTACCGACGATGAAATTGCCAAGGGATATGTGCTTACCTGTCAGGCAGTGCCCCGCAGCAGCGAGATTGAACTTTCATACGAGTGATTTTTCATGCTGCATTTGGAAAATTACTGGAGCACCGGCGTTTCATGGGCTTCTTACCGAAAACAAATTGATGATTTACTGCTGGAAGGCAAAACCACCAGCGCAGACAACAGTCCTGCCATGCTGGAATATGCCAAGCTCAACCAGGCGCGGATGCGAAGGCTGGAATCCCGCACAGAACTGGATGCTGCTGTTTTGGATTCACTCAAAAACCTGCCTGAAGGTTTGAAAATATTGGTTATTGCCGAGGGCTGGTGTGGCGATGCCGCACAGGTTTGTCCGCCGGCAGAGCTGATGTTTAAGGCCCTGGGTATCGAAAGCCGCTATGTATTGCGCGATGCAGACACTTCCCTGATTGATATGTTTCTGACGAATGGTGGCCGCAGCATTCCGGTATTCATTGCGCTGGATAAGGACGGAAATCTGCTTGGGGAGAAATGGGGTCCCCGCCCGGTGGCGCTTCAGGAATTGCGCATGGGCTGGATTAAGGAAGGGCTGCCCTTTGAACAGCAGGCCGAATTGCTGCATGGCTGGTATGCCAAAGATAAAACCCTATCTACGCATCGTGAACTGGCGGCGTGGCTTACATTGCTGTCTTAAGCCAGGTAACGGCGTATTTTATTTAGCAGCTGGCTGAAATCCTCCGGCAGCGGAGCGTTAAAGTGCATTTCTTTTCCGGTAACGGGATGAATAAAACCCAGTTCGGCTGCGTGCAGCGCCTGACGGGGCATCATGTCGAAGGCATTTTCAATGAATTGTTTGAATTTGGGCAATGCCGAACCCTTGCGGATTTGTCTGCCGCCATACATTTCATCGCTGAAGATGGGATGCCCCTGCGAAGCCATGTGTGCCCTTATTTGGTGGGTGCGACCTGTTTCCAGCCTGCATTCTACCAGACTGGTAAAATAAAAAGGCTCCAGCACTTTATAGTGGGTGATGGCAATTTTACCGTCCTCTTCGTTTTCAAAATGCTTGCTGCGCCTGCGATCCGAGGGGTCGCGTGCCATGTAGCCACGGATGGTGCCTTCGGTATTTTCAAATTCACCCCACACCAGGGCCAGGTAGCGGCGGTGTATGGTGTGGTGAAAAAACTGGTTGGCCAGATGGCTGAGCGCAAATTCATTTTTGCCTACCACCAGCAAGCCGCTGGTGTCTTTGTCGATGCGGTGCACCAGTCCGGGGCGGTGGTTGGTGTCTTTTTGTGGTAACGTTCCGGCATGATAGGCAAGTGCGTTCACCAATGTGCCGCTGTAGTTGTTGCAACCGGGGTGAACCACCATTCCTGCCTTTTTGTTCACTATAAGCAAGTGCTCATCTTCGTAAACAATATCCAGTGGAATGTTTTCGGGGTAAATTTCGGTATCGCGGGGTGGTTCAGGAAGCAGAATACGCACGTCATCGCCCGGTTTGATTTTGTAGTTGCTTTTAATGGGCTTGCCGTTCACCTGAATACAACCGGCTTCGGCAGCGGCCTGTAATTTGGTGCGGCTGGCATTCTGAATTTTGTTCATCAGCCATTTGTCTATGCGCATAAACTCCTGACCCGGATCGGCCACAAAATGGTGATGCTCAAACAGGGCACCGTCGTCGTTCAGGAGTTCTTCTTCCACAGGGCAAAGTTACGGCCATTCCGGCCGAGTAGCATTTTTTGTTTTCAGACAATGATATCGCGAATACTCGCTATATTGCGGGTATGGATAAAATGATGATCTTAAAAATCCTGGTGTTGATGTTTCCGGCGGTGGTGTTTCTGCAGGCCGGTCTGGACAAGTTGTTCAACATGAAATCCAATGCACAGTATATTCAGTCGGTATTTGCCAAAACAGCGCTTAGCAGCGTGTCTGTGCTGTTGTTTGTGTTGCTGGTAATACTGGAGCTGGCTGCCGGTTTACATGCCGTTGCAGGGGCTGTAATGCTTTATGTTTCGGGTGATGCAATGCTGGGTTACCTTGGCATGGTTTTTTCCACCATCACATTGCTTGGTTTGCTGGCCGGACAGCGCATTGCCGGCGATTATGCCGGGGCGGCAGGCATTGTGCCGTATCTGGCGCTTAGTTTTTTGGGATTATACCTGTTTGCTTTCTAAATCAGGGGGGTAGTCGTGTGGTTGGCGTCCCCGCCAATCACTGCTGGGGGCTTGCCTTGTTATGTCGCACCTACGGCGCTTGTTTTCTGCTATTATAACATTTTCTACTAAAATGCCGCTCCTACGGAGCTAATGCCCATGGCAATCCTACAGGTGTAAGGTCTGCAGTTCCACCAAGCAGGCCGCCTAAGCCCCATAGGGGCGAAATATTAATAACATCACCTAACAACGCTCCCTCAGCGCCGTAGGTGCGGTATATACATCACAAGTCGCCGTGTGGTTGGCGTCCCCGCCAACCACTGCTATGTTCCAATATAGACGCCAGGGCTAGCTTCCTCGCCACCAGGCATGAAGCCCTTAACGAAATAAATTAGTAAATAGAATATATTTGACTATATTTGTTTAATAATAAACTTCTATGCAGCATCTTTTGCCAAACAACAACCATGCAAGAAAGCGGAGATTGCTGCCTCTAGCGGATAAGGAGAAGTACTTG
>JBEDNI010000208.1:0-4006 GCA_041170685.1 Bacteroidota bacterium
CTTTTGATATATACTTTTTAAACATATGAAAACTATCTCCCTAAAAATAGATGAAGATGTTTTTCAGGATACTGAAACCGTGCTTGAGCAACTGAAAAAACCCCGAAACCGCTATATAAACGAGGCCCTGGAGTATTACAATCGCCTTCAAAAACGGAAGTTTCTGGCCAAAACACTGAAGGAAGAGTCGGCCATGGTGGCCGCAGAATCCATAAAAGTGTTGAATGAATTTGAAAATATCGACGCTTATGAAGATTAAAAAGGATGATATCTGGCTGGCCAACCTGGACCCACAGTTTGGAACCGAAGCAGGTAAAACCCGACCGGTGCTAATCGTTCAGACCAACCTGCTGAACAATATTCATCCCTCTACCCTCATCTGCCCCATTACCACCAACGTTAAGCCCAAAAGCCAAATTCTTAGGGTACACATTCGCAAAGGCACGGCAAAAATGAAATCCAACTGCGATATCATGATTGATCAGCTGCGAGCCATCGATAACAGACGACTAATTAAAAAAACCGGACAGATTGGGGAATCGGTTTCTAAAAAAGTGAAAGAAAACCTAAAAATCGTGATGGATCTGGGGGATAATTAACCCATAGCCCCAGCAACTTTAATCCTATTTCTTAAACTTCCCAAAATCTTTGTGGTGGGCCTCTTCATACAGGCGATCATGCGAAAGGCCTTTGAAATAGTCGTAAGTGATTCGCAATCCTTCGGCGCGGTCTACCTTGGGCTCCCAGCCCAAAATGCTGCGGGCTCGGGTGATATCAGGCTGCCTTTGCTTGGGATCGTCCACCGGCAGGGGCTTGTAAATTACCTTTTGGGTAGTGCCTGTCAGTTTGATGATTTCTTCGGCAAATTCTGCAATGGTAATTTCATCCGGATTGCCAATATTTACCGGATAGGCATAGTCACTCAGCAATAATCGGTAAATGCCTTCCACCAGATCATCCACATAACAGAAACTGCGGGTCTGGCTACCATCACCAAAAATGGTTAGGTCTTCGCCACGCAGCGCTTGCCCAATGAAAGCAGGCAACACACGGCCATCGTTCAGGCGCATTCTGGGACCATACGTATTAAAAATGCGAACTATACGTGTTTCTACACCATGATACGTGTGATAGGCCATGGTAATGGCCTCCTGAAAACGCTTAGCCTCATCATACACGCCTCTGGGACCTATGGGATTTACATTGCCCCAGTAATCCTCATTCTGCGGATGCACCGTTGGGTCGCCGTACACTTCGCTGGTAGAAGCCACCAAAATGCGGGCCCCTTTGCTTTTGGCAAGACCAAGCAAATTATGTGTACCCAGCGAGCCGACCTTCAAGGTTTGGATAGGTATCTTTAAATAATCTATAGGGCTGGCCGGACTGGCAAAATGCAGTATATAGTCCAGTTGCCCGGGCACATGCACAAATTTGCTTACATCGTGGTTATAAAACTCAAATTGCTCTAGGTGAAACAAGTGTTCGATGTTCCTGAGATCCCCTGTAATCAGGTTATCCATACCAATAACATGATACCCTTCCTTGATGAACCTGTCGCAAAGATGGGAACCCAGAAAGCCGGCAGCTCCGGTAATTAAAACCCTTTTCATGACGGACGAACGTCCTCCCTGCCTATGCTCAGATAAAGATAACCGTGCTTGCGCATGGTTTCGGTTTCAAACACGTTTCTGCCATCAAATATTACCTTCGCTTTCAAAGCCGCACCCAATTTCGCAAAATCAGGGGTTCTAAATTCAGGCCATTCTGTGGCAATAATCAGAAAATCGGCACCCTTCACTGCCTCATAGGGATTTTCGTGGAATTGTATATCGCTGCCCAAAATGGCTTTCACATTGGGCATGGCTTCCGGGTCGTAGGCGTTTACCTGCACGCCCATGGCCCTTAGTTCAGATATAATTTCAAGCGCAGGTGCCTCGCGGATATCGTCGGTATTGGGTTTGAAAGCCAATCCCCAAATGGCGGCGGTTTTGCCTTGCAGTTCATTGCCGTATTCCTTGCGGATTTTGTCTACCAGCAGGCGCTTCTGAGACGCATTCACCTTTTCAACGGCATTCAGAATTTCAAACGGGTAATGCACTTCTGAAGCTGAATGGATAAGGGCTTTCACATCCTTGGGAAAGCAGGAACCACCATAACCGATACCGGGAAACAAAAAGCGTTTGCCAATGCGGTCATCAGAACCAATGCCCTTACGCACCATGTCCACATCGGCACCCAACAATTCGCAAAGGCGCGATATTTCATTCATGAAGGAGATTTTGGTGGCCAGAAAACTGTTGGCCGCATATTTGGTGAGCTCCGCACTGCGAGTATCCATAAACAGCACCGGATTGCCCTGTCGCACATAGGGTGCATACAGTTCGTTCATCACGTCGCGTGCACGCTGGCTTTCAGCACCAATTACCACGCGGTCGGGCTTCATAAAATCTTCCACCGCCACACCTTCACGCAGGAATTCGGGGTTGGAAACCACATCAAACTCTCCGGCAAAATTCTTTTTTATGGCGGCTTTCACCTTGTCGGCGGTACCCACAGGCACAGTACTCTTGTCTACAATTACTTTGTAATCCGTGAGCATCTGCCCCAGCTGATCGGCCACATGCAGCACATAGCTCAGGTCGGCGCTGCCATCTTCACCCGGAGGGGTTGGCAATGCCAGGAATATCACCATCGAATCCTTGATGGCATCTTGCAGACTGGTGGTAAATTTCAGTCGACCTTCCTTCAGGTTTCTTTTAAAAATCACTTCAAGACCGGGCTCATAAATGGTAATCTGGCCCGCGCTCAGTTTTTCTACCTTCTGGGTATCAATGTCTACGCAAATAACGTTATTGCCGGTTTCGGCAAAGCATGTGCCGCTTACCAGGCCCACATATCCGGTTCCTATGACTGCTATGTTCATTTTAAAGTGCTAAAATATTGATTTATAGTGAAAGTAATGTAATCAAGTTGTTCAGAATCCATGTCGGTTCCCATGGGCAGGGCTATGATACGGTCACACAAATATTCGGTAACCGGCAATGATATATCTTGTCTGTAGGCGTTTTGCCTGTACAGAGGCTGCGGATAATAGATCATGCTGGGAACACTCTTTTCTTTCAGCGCAGCCTGAAGTCCGGTGCGCATTTCGGGTGTATCCAGCACAAAGCAATACTGATGAAATACGTGGATACTACCCTGAGCCCTGGCAGGAATGTGCAATCCAGGCAAAGCACCCAGCGCAGCATCGTAAGATGCCGCTGCTGCTTGTCTTTCAGCGGTAAAACCGTTCAGTTTTCTCAGCTTCACCCGCAAAATCGCTGCCTGCAGGGTATCCAGACGGCTGTTCATGCCCGTAATTTCGTAATTTCATGGTAATATTTTACGGATTGCCCGTGGTTGGCAATCATCCTGCAGCGCTTGGCCAGGCCCTCATCACCGGTGATGATGGCACCGCCATCACCATAACAACCCAAGTTTTTACTGGGGAAAAAAGAGGTTGTGCTGATATGCCCTATGCTACCGGCTTTTTTAACCGTACCATCGGAGAAAGTATATTCGGCACCAATGGCCTGGGCATTGTCTTCCAACACAAACAGATTGTGCTTTTGGGCCAGGGCCATGATGGGTTCCATGGGCGCAATCTGACCAAACAGATGCACCGGCGCAATCACGCGGGTATTGGGAGTTATGAGTGACTCAAGAGTGACTCAACATGCCCAACGTCCATCAGGTAGGTGTTGGGGTCTACATCGCAATAAACCGGCCTGAGGCCTAACAAATGGCACATCTCGGCAATGGCCGCATAGGAAAAACCGGGTGTAATTACCTCGCTGCCTGCGGGAAAATCCATGGCCATCAGGGCTATCTGTATGGCATCGGTTCCATTCGCACAGGCAATGGCATAGGAGGTTCCGTGGTATGCCGCCAGTTCCTTTTCAAACTCCTTAACATCCTGTCCGTTGATAAAATCCGTACGCTCCAGCACACCGGCAATCGCACCATC
>JBEDNI010000209.1:0-3360 GCA_041170685.1 Bacteroidota bacterium
TCATTCGCGGCAAGCGAATGCATGAGGGGGCGCAGCGCCTTGCGGGAGGCCGTGAACCGCCCGCCAAGATGATTTTCATCGTCGCTGTGGTTCCATCCATTTCCTTATGCAACTCATGACGGTGTGCCAATTCCGTCATGTATTCATTGAAATAATAGTTATTAAACACCCCTCGGTATCGCTGATAAAATTGCTTGGGAAATGCAGCCCGATAATAAAGGAACAGGCCCAGCGACAACAGCGAAATCAGAAAAAACCAGAACTTAGCCTGCCCCACCCTATAGAATGCCTGATGAGCGTAAGGATCAAAAGGGTCAATGGCCTTGGGTATGACTGTTTTATTGACATTGATGCTAAATCTGGAGACAAGTTTATTCTTGAGACTATCATTTTTCAGACTGTCAATGAATGAAAAATTGAGATTTTTTTGGGTATCCCCAGTTGTTGCGGTCCTGTTATCTCTCCTGCGTTTTCTGTGAATATCATTGGCTGCAGCTGAAATTTCATGACAACAGAAAAATGCCATTAGGATAAAAACCGAGAGATATTTACAGTTAAAATGCATTGCTCAGCCCCAGGTGAAATTTAGCATCCCTAAAAACAAATCCCTTACCGTCATTTCCCAACGCCCAGGCAAATTTCAGGATTCCGGCACCGGTTTTAACCGCACCTGACAGGCCCAGACTGTGAATGGCCTGAAACCCGGTTTGCAGCCCTGCTGAATTGCGATATACAGCAGCCGAAACGAACGGAGCTATGTATCCGGAAGTGCCTGCCATAAATCGAATTTCAAGATTAGCCATGTGAAATGAGTTTGCAAAAATACGCTGCTCATTGAACCCACGGATGGAATTTATTCCTCCCCAACGAGACAATTCAGCAAAATTCATATTGGGCGCTTTGTATTCCTCTCCCATAAAGGACAATACACCTACCCAGTTTTTCAACACCGGCATCAATACAGAACCTGAGTATCGAAGTCTAAAAGTCGTTTGCCTAAGTTTTCCAATCCTATCCAAACTATCAAATATGTTTTCCTGTTTGCCTTCGTTATTCTGCCAGGTAACAGCAGCCATATTGGCATCGCGCAACCAGGTTCGGCTACCTATCGTAGTTTCCACCTTAAAACCGCTTCCGCGCCTGGGAAATGCCTCACCAACCGATCCTGCTTTTTCTATCGCACACGTGTATCCTGAGGTGCGGCTGGGTGCGTTATAGGGCAGGCTTCGCCTGCTTTTTACCCATAACGTGTCTATACCCAAACCGGTAATTCCCGTACGCTCAATCCCCAAACTCCATCTCCACTGCCTGGAAACAGGAAAACGCAATATCACACTGCGTTTCAGGCGGGTGTACACGGTATCGTATTTTTCCAACCCCAGGTGAAAACCGGAAATAAACGGAGAACCCAACAGATAGGGCAATTCCGCACCGGCAAACAACTCCTGAGAACGTGCCTGAAAACGCCTCCAGCGAGTGTAAAATGAAATACCATGGCCAAAAAGATCATAAAAAGCGGCATCTGCCTCTCCCGTAATCACAGGCTTTTTATTGGCTTCCGTAGCCACACCCATCAATCCCGAGAGACGATCGCGTTTTTGCCGCGCCACAGCATGGTTCAATACAAATTTCCCGTAGTATATGGAGGGCTCCACTTCGCCTTTCAGCATGTATCCGTCTATTGCCAGCATTTTGCTTCGAAAACGCTGCACATCGTCTTCACAATAAGGCATGCCTGTGGCTAATGCAGCAGTTTTTCTTAAAAAATATGGAGACAATTTCAATCCGTTTCCTGCAATTGAATCATAGTTGCAGCGGGGTCCGGTTTCGTAATTAACGGTAACAAAAACCTGCATTTCCACAGCTGTATCCGGCATTATCTGATAGGATGCGAACGGATAACCGGAATTGAGCTGCGCCATCAGCCAACTGTCTTGCATGGCAATATAATGATCAGGTGTATACCGCTGCTGACTTCCTTTTTCGCAGATGTACAAGACTATGTCTGTCGGCGGCTTTCTGTGAACATACCCTAGTTTGCCGGGTTTAAAAAAACCTTCCGCCTGCAGCTGTTTCAATTTTTCGTTTATCCCGGAACTGTCGGAATTCAAGGCCGCACAGGCAAATGCAAAAAAACCCTGCAAAATGAAACACGATACTATGGGAAATTTCTTAAGCAAACGTTATTGTCCGCAAATTACGAACTTTGCCCTGAATTGTCAGGCCTATACATTCATATTCCATTTTGCCGCAAAGCTTGCACCTACTGCAATTTTCATTTCACCACAGGGCAGCGCTACAAAAATGATTTTATTCAATATTTAAAAAGAGAATACGATGCGCGCCTTCAGGAATGGCCTGCAGCATGGGAAACCGTTTACTTTGGTGGTGGCACCCCTTCCCTATTGCCTGCATCTGACCTTGGCAATATGTTGGAACATATTAAGCAAACCGTGGGCATTGAAACGGACGCCGAAATCACACTTGAAGCTAATCCTGAAGATGTAAATATGGCAAAAATTGAGGAATGGAAAGAAATCGGGATTAACCGCATCAGTTTGGGTGTACAGTCTCTGAGTGATGCGGAGCTGAAAGCCATGAACAGGTCTCACCTGTCAGCTAATTCCCTATTGGCTATGGGCATGTTGGTACAATCGGATTTTCGGTCCGTAAACCTTGATTTAATCTACGGCAGTCCCTGGCTGAGTGATGCTGCCTGGTCAGATACCCTTGACTGGGCGTTCAGTTGCGGCGCTCAACATATTTCCGCCTATGCATTAACTGCAGAACCCGCTACCCGACTATTTAAAGACATTCATGTGGGAAAAACCCCGGAACTTGACGATGACAAACAGGCACGGCATTTTGAATTGCTGCAGGAATTCGCACGAAAACATCAGTGGGAGCATTACGAAACCAGCAACCTGTGTAAACCCGGTTTTGAAGCCCGCCACAACAGCAATTACTGGAATAATAAACCCTACGTGGGTATTGGCCCATCTGCCCATAGTTTTGACGGAAAACGCACAAGACGCTGGAATGTATCTGACAATTTACTGTATGTAAATGGCATAGAAAATGGACAAATGAATTTTGAGCATGAGGAACTTACCGACCATGAATTTATCAATGAATTGATTATTACGCGGCTTAGGAAAAATACCGGATTGAACGTGTTGGAAATTCATGAAATAAATGCTCATTGGGAAACCATAAAAAGACCGATTATTTTGGAAATGTCGCAAAAAAACCTTATATTATTCTCCGACAACCATATTGTTTTAACGGAGCGTGGCCGACTTTTTTCAGACGCAATCAGCAGGGATTTAATGATTTAGTTTATTTTGAATCAATTCAAAT
>JBEDNI010000210.1:0-3353 GCA_041170685.1 Bacteroidota bacterium
TAGGTATAAAATGCCCTTAATTTTCTTCAGTGCGGGATAACTGATTTTTGTGGGATACAAATAGCTGCTGGCATGAAAAGTAACATCACTTAGTAAGGTATCCATCCTTTGTATGATGGCTGTATCTGTACTTTTTAGGGTGGTAAAGGTTACCACAGTAGAGTAAGACAATCCCATGTTATTGGATGCAAACGCCCTGCAGCGATAGGTAGAATTGATAAGCAGTTTAGTGAGGTTGGCAGTAAAAAGAGAATCTCCGGTATTAAAAACAACGGAATTGCTATCTTTGGTGGGAATGCCATATTTTGACCAGCAAAAGCCCTGCTGAGATATGGGATCACCACCATTTGAAAGCACAGCAGCCACCAGCTCGGCACTGTTATGGGCAACATTCAATGTTTGTGTTATTTTTAGGGTAGGAGGATATAGCGTATCTGTGACAAAACTGTAAATCTGACCATAGGAAATTCCTTTTTTGTTTTCGGCATAGGCACGATAATAATATTTGGTGGCCGGTTTCAGTCCATTAAGCAATGCCTTAATACTATCTCCGGCACTATTATCATCCTGAAATCTGTGAATAAGGGAAGGGGTGGCTGTGGTATCCCAACAAATGCCTTTTCTGAATACCGCAGAGCCATTGTTATTCAGCACCATGCCGCCACATTGTGCGCTGTATGGGCCAATCCCACCGACTATGCCTGTTCGTAATGTAGGAAGTTTTATCAGGGTACCGGGACCAGGATAGTAAAACACAATGCTATCGAGATCAGTGGCAACAATGGATTGCCTGTGAATGATGTACCCGTTTTTCATAAAGTACATGGTATCTGTTTGTGCAGAAACTGTAAATCGGCACAGCAAAGCAAACAGCAGTATCAGCAGATGTTTATGCATTTCAGTAGGTTTTAATGATGGAATAATAGAAGGTGTTTTCATGATTGCGGAGGGTTGCCCGGTAAATACCGCAAGGGAAAGGCGGCAGGACAAAATGCAATTGGTTATGGGATGAAATTTGCGAGCGTGTGAGCAAGGATTTGCCATCGGCAGCGCATAAGGTGAGCGTCCAAGATGCAGTAGGAGAACCCAAACCGGAGAAAAATAGATCATGGGTGAACGGATTCGGCCAAACAGAGGGAATCGGTTTAGTGACGGGATTAATGGTTATTGTATTTTGTACAGTAACAAATTGAATATTTCTTATTGTGGCTACAGCATTTGAGAGCAATTGTTGATTACCCCCCCCTACTTCAAGCTCTCCTTGGCTATTGAATTGCCATTTCCGAATCTGCAGCAGAGGCAAAGTTCTAATACCCTTTATGCTATCAGTGAGTTGCATAGCACGTGTCTGAGCCGAAGCAAAGTGACCCGCGCAACAAAGCAGCAACATGGCCAATCTTGCAGAAAAACAGATTCTCATCACTCAACAAAAAATCTTAGTTCACGAAATTATTTGATTTACAAGGTTTGAATATAATGTTAGTGTTAATAAAAGGGGGAATAAGGCCTGGTCAACAAATGCATGTTAGTACTAAATGGATGCTGCTTGCGAACTGAATAACATAATACTGCAATAATAATTTTAATTGTAAATGTTATTGACTATAATTGCTCTCCTTACGCCTCAGCCCCCTTATGGCAAGCTTGTATATCATTCCTTTGCTCTGCATCATACTGGTTTTTTACTTAGCCGGCTTTGAAATGCAATACAAGTCCGGAAGCGATTCTATTTACCTCCCCGATAAACACCTTACCCTCATTGAGTTTCTGACCCAGCACAAAACCAAAACAAAAGATTATAGCAGGCCCCCAAAAGAATATGGTGCCTACCAGCATTTCATTAAAGGAAGTCTGGAGGGCACTACTGCCTCATTCATTTACGAATATCCGCTGATTCAAAAAATACAGGGTCGCTCGCACATTACCCTCGAACCGGTGGAGACTTCCAGACAAGTAGATACGTTCGGCCTCCCCATGAAAATGATTCAAAAAAATGGGGACGGCTTTAGCATCGCATCCGGTGTCACCCGCGCTGAAATGGACCTGCACTTCAATAGCAACGGCTGGTACTTCGATGGGAATAGCCAAATGGGAGTGGCCTATCCAACGCTAATCCATCAGTTTGATTCCCTGACAGGAAAAATTGCGACGGACCTGAAAGAACAACTTGCAGCCCATAACAAAGATAACTATTTCAACAGGGTGCAAGCGGCATTAAACTTTGTGCAGTTTATCCCCTATGGTCAGCCCAATTTTGACACTGCTGACTGGTATTACCACGAACTTAGTCTGCCGCCCGAAAGTTTCATTCTGGGTTACGCAGATTGCGACAGCAAGTCACTATTCTTTGCATCCATTCTTTCGCACCTCATCCCGAAAAAAAACATTATTATTGTGCACTGTATGGTTCAATCTTCCTCCAGCAGAACAAACGGTGGTCATGCCATGGCGGCAGTTTCAGACCTGAACATTGCGGGGGAATCCATCCTTCACAACCAGAAATCTTACCTTTTGCTCGAAACTACTGCACCGAGTACCATAGGCAGTTTTGACTGGGTATCCTTTCAATTAAGAGAAGTAATACCCCTGGCGTGATGCAAAGTTTCTTTGAATGGCTTAGTGAACTGGATAAAAGCACACAATTGGTGCTGTTTATTTTTGTTGCAATTGGTATGGTAGTAATACCCTACTTATCGCTAATTAAAAGGTATATCCTGTTTTTCATAAAACCTCAGCCATTAAAAATAGAGTATTTTGTTCTTGAATCTTCACCGCATGTATTCATTGGCAAAGACAGTGAAGGAGTTGATTTATATGCCGAAATAGCAGGCGATGGCATTTTTATTGACGGCTGCTCTGCCACACTGATATGGGGGGTAACCGGTGCTCGCAACATCGATATTGAACCCGTGGGAAAATCGCTGAAAGGAAACTCCGCCACGGTTATTATCAACGCCTCCAATTTGAGTTACAGCCTTACTGCAACAGGCTTTAATGGCAAAAAAATATCTTCTACACTGACAATTCAGAACAGCGATTTATACCAGCTTGATTTAGCCCCATTGGGAAATCTTGATATTGCCGGAAGAGAACGTTCTTTAGAAACCTTAGCGTTTACACAATCACTGACGAAGAACAGTAATTTCACCAAAAATCTACCCCTGGCGGGAAAAAGGAATACCCTGATAGGTCCGCGTAACAGTCATTTAAACCCTGAACCGGTGGCCCTACGCAACGAAAAAAGAAGAATGCTGCATTCGGCTCTAGATAAGCGAAAAATTCTGAGCGTGTATAACTACAGTACTACTAAATTCAATGCCATCAGACATTTTTTTAATGAAACTGAGGCAGAT
>JBEDNI010000211.1:0-3312 GCA_041170685.1 Bacteroidota bacterium
GAACTATGGTGATGATGGTGTGCGCAATGGAGCTGTGATACAATTGCAGGTGCATGCGGTTGAAATGGTATATGTGCCGCAGGGTTCTTTTTATCTTGGTAATACCGGGTCATATGATTACTACAGTTTTACCGACGGATCCTGGACCACAGGCGCCGGCACACCGTACCTTGTTAATACTGAAGGAGCCATAGGCATAGATAATGCCGCAGGCAAACTGTGGGCAACCACTACAGGGGCAACCACTCCCCCATCACAATTGACCGTTATCGGCAATAACACCACAGACGCCGAAGCCACCCTGGATGCTGCCTTCCCCAAAGGATATAATGCCTTTTATTGCATGAAATATGAGCTTACACAAGGCCAATACCGGGATTTTTTGAATACCCTGACGTACAACCAACAAACTAAAATGGTAATGTTTAGTGGTTGCTTATCCACGGGGTCATCCATCGTGGGCAGATTAATATTAAGTAATGGCAATGGAACTACACTTGTCGGTTATAACTCTCCATATTTTAAAAACGGCCTTGCAGTAAGAATCCTAGGCAACGCAAACACCTTGACCCCGGCAGTGATAGGTTGCGACTTTAGTGGTACTACTAGTAATAGACCTACTCCCAACGTTTTCAATCAAGCCAATGACGGAATGTGGCTTGCCTGCAACGTATTATCCTGGCCCATGAGTGCTGCCTACCTCGACTGGGCAGGCCTGCGGCCCATGACAGAAATGGAACTGGAAAAAGCTGCACGTGGCAGTGAAGCCCCTGTTGCCAATGAAGGGGCAATGGGCATTACAATCAGTGGGGCCTCGACTAACTACACTACTGGCTACACCCCCCCAGGAACCGCAACTGAAGCAAGTGGAACAACTGCTCAATATCATGTTTGCGGAGTAAGTACTTCCTCTACAGATACAAAGGCGGGTGTGACCAGGGTGGGTTCTTTAGCAAAAAGCAATTCTTCGCGTCAGTCATCAGGCGCCAGCTATTGGGGTATTATGGAGTTATCCGGTAATGTGCTTGAAAATACGGTTAGTGTTGCCACCGGACGCAGTTTTACCGGCACACACGGCGACGGCACACTTAGCAGCAATGGATATGCCAATGCTGCTACATGGCCGGGCCTGAGCAGTGGCGAAGTAACCGGCACTACCGGTGTAATGCCACGGGGTGGGGGAATTTTGCATGATTACACCTACATTCACGATATGATGAAAAATCCTATATCCAGTAGATATTGGGTGACTTTTAGCTGGCCCCCTACATTCACAGGAATTCCATCGGTTACATCAAATTTGCAATGGGTTAACCTAGGCAACAGAGGCGTAAGAACAGCACCGTAATGCCCGAATTCTATTATCTTTTTATGTTATGAAAGCATCAACAATATCTCAAAAAATGAAACCAATTCTACTGCTTCTTGCATTGTATTTCTGTTGTCAATACGGCGCCAATGCGCAGTTCACCGGGGGCTCGGGCCGCGGCGATGCGCTGGCAGGCACCGATACCGTCACCCAGGATGGCAGACCGTTAACTTTTTGGACCGGCAGCACATCCAGCAATTGGACCACAGCAACAAATTGGAGTAATAGCAGGATTGCCAGAACAGGCGATATGGTGATTTTACAGGCCAACGCCAGTAATAATCCGGTGCTGGATTCCAATAGAAGGTTGCTAAGCATTGATTTCAATGGATCAGGGAAAAAAATAGAATTGCTCAACTATAACCTTACCTTAACCGGAGGAATCTTGCAAGCCAATACTTCCAATTACGTGAAAACCGCAGGTACAGGTGTGTTAAAAATGGCGGGGATAGGCACCAACCAATCTTTCACATTCCCGGTAGGCAACACTGCCTACAACCCCGTAACCATTACCAACAAAACCGGCACCACAGATTCATTCTCCGTGCGCATTCTGGATGAGGTATATTATCAGGGGACTACAGGGCTGGCAGCCAGTGAACCCCGGGTAAAACGCACATGGCTTATTGACAAAACCAGCCCCACCGCCAATGCAGGGGATGGCGTAGATTTTGTATTCGGCTGGAATGCAGGAGAAGCCACTACCGGATTGAATACCCCAAAATTGTATCATTACAATGGAACCACGTGGGATAAACAAACCATTGGTACCACCACCTCCACCGCCACTTCCCTCACCTATACCGGGTATAAAGGCAGCTTCTCACCCTTCGCCATTGGCGATGATGTAGTATTACTCCCCATTACCTGGCTCAGTTTCCGATGCGAAGCACTGCAAAACCAAACCACCCTGCTGCAATGGAAAACCGCCTCTGAAACCAATACCCGCGCCTTCTTTGTGGAAAGAAGCAACAACGGCAGCGATTACACCGGCATAGGCGAAGTTCCTGCCGCCGGATACAGCCAATCGCCCCGCAGCTACAGCTTTAGTGACCCGGAACCCAATGCCGGAAAAACCCTGTACCGCGTGCGCATGGAAGACATGGACGGCCATATAGCATACTCAGAAGTTTGCAGCAGCAACGCAAACCAAGCGGCAACGGCTGCGCCCCTCAAGGTTTATCCAAACCCCACCCGGGGAGGGCTGTATATGGTGGCCCTGGAACCCGAAAGAAACTTTGTATGGGAAGTTTATACCCCTGCGGGTAAACAAGTGGCCTCAGGCCTGAGCAAGGATGGACTGGCAGAAGCCAACATGCACCACCTAAGCGAAGGCGTTTATATCATGCGGGTTACAGGTTCCGGACTGGCAGAAAACCACCGCATTATTATCAACAGGTGAGCATAACCGCTCAGGGGTTTAACCCAAACCGCAAAAATTTGATGGTGCGGCCTTCTTTCAGCCACATATTCTCGTAGAAAGTCTGTATCTCTTTGAGTTCTGCGGCACAGGGCTGCGTGTACACATTTTGAATGTTTTCAAGTAACGTCAATCCCTCTTCCTGTATGGTTTCCAGGGTACTTTCATAAAACAAATCACTGTCGGTTTTTAGGTGTATCTGTGCGTCAGATTTGCATATAGTGCGGTAATGGGCGAGAAACCTGGATGATGTTAAACGCTTTCTGGCCTTGGCCGGCTGAGGATCAGGAAAGGTAATCCAGATGCCCGAAACCTCATTTTCAGCAAAGTGCTTCTCTATAAAATCAATTTGTATGCGCAGAAAACGAACATTGCTCAAACCCTCATCGGTAGCGGTTTTGGCACCACGCCACAGGCGGTTTCCTTTGATATCAACCCCTACGTAGTTGATACCGGGATTGCGTTTGGCAAGCCCCACCGTGTAATCGCCTTTGCCACAGGCCAGTTCTAATACAATGGGATT
>JBEDNI010000212.1:0-4639 GCA_041170685.1 Bacteroidota bacterium
CCCATTTGCAGGGCCTTTCCGTCCTGCATCATGCCTTCAATGCAATAGGTATCATCTGCACCGGCAAAGCGCTCATTTTCTGATTTTACACCTTTAATGACGGGAACGGCCATGTGTTGTTCGGCAAATTCGGCATACACATCCAGCATTTTGCGGGTTTCTTCCAATGCCTCTTCTTTGGTGGCGTGGGCGGTGTGGCCTTCCTGCCAAAGGAATTCAGCGGTGCGCAGAAACAAGCGGGTACGCATTTCCCAGCGCACCACGTTGGCCCACTGGTTAATGAGAATGGGCAGGTCGCGGTAGCTCTGTATCCAGTTTTTATAGGTATTCCAAATGATGGCTTCGCTGGTAGGTCGCACCACCAGTTCTTCTTCGAGCTTTGAATCAGGATCAGCCATCAGGCGGCCGGGTTTTGAAGGATCTGCTTTCAGGCGGTAGTGGGTAACCACGGCACATTCCTTGGCGAAGCCTTCGGCGTTTTTTTCTTCTTTTTCAAACAGACTTTTGGGAACAAACAGCGGAAAATAGGCATTTTGGTGTCCTGTTTCCTTGAACATCTTGTCCAGCTGCTGCTGCATTTTTTCCCAAATGGCAAAACCATAGGGTTTTATCACCATACAGCCCTTCACGGCGCTGTGTTCGGCCAAATCAGCGTTTTTTACCAGATTATTGTACCACTCGCTGTAATTTTCTTCTCTTTTTACCTTTTCAAAAGCCATTTTTGGGGGAATATGGAATAAATTTTGTATATTTGATAATGCAAAGTTACTACCTTTAGGGTAAGTGCTTAAACAAAATAGCGACAAACCATGTTAAACCCCAAAATGAAAATCACGTTTCCGATTCTCACTGCCATGCTGGTTTTGGCTTCCTGCTCCGGTCTCAAGACGGTTTCGCAGGCCGTTAATTACGACGATGCCTATTTTACGGCCTCTGACCTAAAAGGCCGCGGGTATTATGCCGAGGGTGTTTCAGTGAGCACGTACAATCAACAGTCTGCACAGCGTGCCGGCAGTTATGGTCAGACCTATGCTGAGCGTCTGCGCCACTTTGGAGACGGCCAAATGCAGCCCGTTCACAGGCCCGCCATGATGACGGGGTCCTGCCGTGGTTTCCGCTATGGTTTTGCGCCCATGACTCCTTGGGGTGTCAATCCCTATATGGGATATAACCCCATGATGATGGGCAGCACTTGGGGGAATCCCTGGATGATGGGAAACAGCTGGAACAACCCTTACATGATGGGCAACATGTCGTGGAACATGTATAATGACCCTTATTGGATGTATTACAACCAGATGTATAACCCCAATATGTACTGGGGTGGTGGCTGGTCCGGCAGCGGCTGGAATAACAATGGATGGAACAACCAAGGTGGCTGGAATAATGGCTGGAATAATAACAGCACGCCAATAAATAACCATCCTTCGGGTGGTGGATTTGTGAACAATCCCAAGCCGGCCTCAGGTTCTTCAGGGTTCACCAACAGCGGTGTGCGTCGCAATTCATACCAGAGTGGTATGCCTGCGTCTACAACCGGTAGAAGTTCTTCGTGGAGTAGTGGCAGTACTTCGTCCGGCAGCAGTAATAGCATTAGTTCCGGCAGCTCCAGAAGTTCCAGCTGGACTCCCTCCGGCAATACCCAGCAGGGTTCTTTTAACAGTGGTAGCAGCCGCTCATCAAATGCGGTTCAGGGCACTTCCGGTCGCAGACGTTAATTCGGTTTCTGGCAGCACATGAAGTGGACTTTTTATTTATTGCCCCTATGCTTTGGGGTTGTTTTTTCCGTATCGGCTCAAAACGAGTTTGACGCCTTGCGTTACAGTGCTATCGGTTCCGGCGGAACGGCACGTACCATGGGGATGGCAGGGTCATTTTCGGCCATCGGTGCTGATGCCTCTGCGGTGATGACCAACCCGGCCGGTATTGCTGCCTTTCGGCGCAGTGAATTTAACCTGGGTGCACAGTTTCAGAATACCATATACAAGGCCGATTACCTGGGAGAGAATCTCCGTGAAGCCCGATTGAATTTTAATCTGCCCTCCATTAACTGGGTAGAAGCCAAGGTTAAATACGATGCCTCCGGAAAACCCAAAACCAAGGGACTTAGTGCAGTGTGCTATGGATTTCATATAAACCGTCTGGCTACTTTTGGCGGTAGTATGGCTTTTCAGGGCAACAACCGTAAATCGTCGGTAACCGATTTTTTTGCTGAAGTGGCTAACCGGGAGGGCAATCCCGGGATGCTGTCTGAGGGGTCTTTATCCCGCATGGCCTTTGATGCCTGGGTTTTGGATTATGACCGCGGCGGAACGGGCCAATATACTTCTGCATACAAAGACAGCGTGCGCAACAACGATCAGACCGGCGAAATTGTGAGCAAGGGCGCCATTTATGAATATCAGGGCACGGTAGGGCTCAACTTTTCCAACAAAGTGATGCTGGGATTAGGTTTGTTATATTCATCCCTTCGATACAGTGAGGATTTGAGCATGCTGGAGCGTGACAAGAGGCCTGTTAATCCCTCAGACTTGCGCACACAGGATATGGCATCGCTCGATTATCAGTATAAGTTTGCAGACAAGGGTGGGGCCTGGGGTGCCCGCGTGGGAATTATCGTTCGCCCCACAGAACAACTTCGTCTGGCGGCATCCGTGCATACCCCTCGCACCTACACATTGAACAGCGAATATGGCTATTCCATTGCGCCCAAGGCCGATCCCGGGGCTGCGGGTGATTGGACGGCACAGTACAACGACCCGCTGAATACCTATAAGTACAAGATTACTACACCCTCGCGCTTCAATGCGGGTATAGGGTTTGTGATACAGAAGTTCATGCTCATCAATGCCGATTTAGAATTTTACAACTATGGTTCGGCACGCTTGCAGGCCGATGATGTGTTTACGTTTAACGAGGAGAACAGCGCCATACGCCGCAATTACCGCAATGTAACCAATGTGCGTGTTGGGGCAGAGATGAATTTCCCCAACCCGGAGAACAAAGATCAGGCCTACCGGGTGCGTGGTGGTTTTGGGGTGCTGCCTTCCCCCTACGGCCCCAATGTAGTGGGTTTGGATGCTACCCTTAAGAAAGCCAACACGGTGCTCTCCTGCGGCTTCGGATTGCGTGACAAGGACTACTATTTTGATTTCGCTTTGAGTTCACAATCGGCTGCGGGGTATTATACGCCTTACCCCATCAGCAATCCGCAGTTTGCCTCCGAAGATCAGGAGCTCACCTACAAACGCAACCGGGTGTTTTTGACATTCACGCTGGGCGTGAATTTGGATTGAGGTTTGTAGTTGGCGCTGGGCGTGAATTTGGATTGAGGTTTGTAGTTGGTGATCTTGCTAAATATTATTGTTGGTGGTAAGCGTGGACTATTCCCTTGTCTGCACCGCAGATTTTAAGGATGCTTGGATTTCGCTGATTGTTGGGTTAGAATGAGTCGTTTAAACTCCATGCTTTTTGCGCCAAAATTGATGAGCAAACCTACTTCCAGCTTGTATGCTTTTAAATAATTCAGTGCCTGGGCCATGTGTACATCCTCCAACTGGATGACGGCTTTAATTTCAACCAGTACTTTACCCTCTACCACAAAATCGGCGCGCCTTGTGCCAATGGGCTCTTGCAATTCTTTATAAAATATTTCCTGTTCTATTTCCCGGGCAAATTCTAGTCCTGCCGTTCGCATTTCATAAGCCAACGCCCTCTGATAAATTACCTCTTGAAAACCATTGCCTAAAAATTTGTGTACCTCAAATGAGGCCCCTATAATCTTCTGTGTAATATCAGCATGTTTATATTCCATCAGTGTCGTCATTTAATCTATATAATCTGCGATTCAGATATTGTTTTGAGTGTAAGCTCTCTCCTTCAACTGCTGTTTAAAAGTTTGTGATTACCGCATGGGCTGGGATATGATTTATTCAATTACTCTGTCAAATATTCCTATTACACTAAAAGTCTTTTCATTAATTGCTTTTTGGTCAATTACAATATCTTGATATGAAGCATCAAATGACTTTGGTTTAAGAATTATTTTTTCATGTTGCCAACTTTCTTCGTTAACAGTTTTCTGACTGTAATATTCCTTGAATGTATAACAAGAACCATAATCTAAATCTTGATAGTCGTAATATTCAGCAATGACCATTAAGCCATTTCTACTACCACTAGTATACCTTTTAAACAAAGCTATTTGACCATCTAGTACTATTTTGTTCATAGAGTTACCAATTATTTTACACGCAAAATGGTCTTGTGTAATTTTTACGTCATCAGGAACTGCAATGAATTTTTCTTCAGGGATACTGTCATTGAATTTAAATTCACCTGCAGCAACTTTTAAGGAATATAGCGGAACACTATTTTCAAATGGAATCAACTGAATTTCTTTTGACTCAGCAATCTCGACAATTGGATTCTGGTTTTCCTTAAATAAATAGATATGCTCATTAAAATAATTTCGCAAATTTTCGTCACACACATAAATATAACAACCTAGTATGCCTCTCAGCATAATAGTTTTATAAATATTTATTATGTAGTCTTTTAGAACTGCGTTATCTCTTATCGTTGCAGTACCATTTCTATCTCTATAATTTTCCTTGATTATCTCAATTTCTTTTGATAC
>JBEDNI010000213.1:0-3299 GCA_041170685.1 Bacteroidota bacterium
GATGCCATAGTGCTTCAACAGGTTAAAATTCCGAACAAGGCGACTCAGTAATTCGCCGCTTTGCAATACCTGCAGGGCTTTTTCGGCTTCTTCTTCTTCGCCGAATTCAAGGGGATCTTTTTGCCGCTGGTTCAGTTCCGTGAGTAGCGCATTGGAAATAGAATTGTTGGTGGTGGGGTAAAACACATGGGTTGCCTTGTACTTGGGTTTGGTAATCAGCGGGCTGGTTATCAAAACAGACAGTAACCCGGAGATGAGGCAAACCACAAAAATGACAATTCGCCAGCGCCAGAAAAAATTGACTACATCGGCAAAGTGGATGGGCTTTTGAACGTCTTCGGCCTGGATAAGGTTTTCGGTAGAACCGGGATTGAATTTCATATTTTGAACTTGCAAAGTTACAAAACGGAGGCCTTACCTGAATATTGTGGATGTGGAGTGTTTGTTTTCCACAGGTTTTTCCCCTGTTAAATGTCAAAAAACCGCAGAACACTCTCGTACTCGCTGTTATCCTGTCTATTAAAATCTTCAGACATATATACGTCTTCGGTTTTGAAGCCAAATCTCGACAGGGATGCCACAATACCTTTTACAAGGGTGGTATTCAGTTTAAGGCTTACCAGCAGGTTACCGGCCTCGGTTTGATTAACCATCATCCCCAATACTTTAGCTCCGTTTTCTTCTACCAGCCGCATGATATGTGACGGTGCGAAGTCACGGGGTTCTGCCAACACCACCAACACTGCTCCCATGCCTTTGTAGGTAAGCGACTGCGAAATATTTTCATGAATTTTTCGCTGATCGATAATGCCGATTATCTGCGCCTGTTCATTGGCCACGGCCATCACTTCAAGGTCAGCTGCCACCATCAGGGGTATGACTTCATAAATATGCTGTTGTGTAAGAGCAAATGGCGCATGCGGATTGAAGGGTAAAATTTCTGATAGTCGGGTATCGGGTTTTTCCTGAAGCAGGTTGATGGCCCTGGCATAATTGTGGAGGCGGTTGTTATCCACCACCGGCAATTCGGAAACCCGCATGGCATGCATGTATTCCAGGGCAGCACTCACCGTATCGGTAAGCCGCAGCGGTGACAATGAATCATGAATGAGGGATGCAGCAATCATCAGATACAAAATTAACGAAATGACAATGGGTTTTGTTACCTTACTCAGCGAATTTGAACCAAATATTACACAAACTTTACCAGGTGTGGGTATCGCTGTTGTGCCAGGTGTTTTGAAGTTTCATGGCGGTTTCCAGCAATAGCCGTGCACAACCTTGCCCACCGGGCACCGTAAGCACCAGCTCACAGATTTCTTTGATATCTTCAGAAGCATCTGCCGGGCAAACGGGAAGTCCGGCTATTTTAAGGATGGGATAATCGGGCATGTCATCACCCATATAGGCTACTTCATGCTGGCTTACACCAAAATCGGAGCATACTTTTTCAAATGCGGCCATTTTGTTTTTCTGACCCAGGTATATCTCTTTAATCCCCAGCCCCTGAAAGCGATGTAGCATTCCCTGGCTGTTTCCGCCGCTGATAATGGCAATGTTGTAGCCCTGTTTGACCGCATGCTGAAGGGCAAAACCATCCTTGATATTTACACTGCGCAGCATGTGACCTTCCTCAGTAACCAGCACATTGCCCGTGGTAAGCACCCCGTCGATATCGAAAATGAATGTTTTTAGGAATTTGAGTTTTTGGAGCGCGGCTTCGTTCATGGGTGCAAAGTTCCGAGAAATTAAAGGTTCACTCAAATTTCTTTTTGAGGGATAAAAAACGGTTAGCGCTGTATGAGCAACCGTGTGGATCTGAAAACGCCGCCTGTATTGATACTGACTATGTAAACCCCATTTCTGAGATCCTGGGGAAGGTCAATCTGTGCAGTGCCCTGAATATGGCGTTTCATCACCGATCGGCCCTGTATATCCCACATGCTCATTTCAGCGGTTGCGGATGCTGAGATGTTCAGTTGTATGTGGTTTGAAGCAGGATTGGGAAACAACCAAATACCCTGTGCGGCTAGGGCTTCAGCACCCAGGTTCAGGCCATATACATCCTTGCAGTCTCCGTTTACTTTCATGGGGGTAATGCCACAACCGCGGAAGGCAAAGTTCTGGCTTAGTGAAATATAGTGTTTGATGGCTGTTTGTTCAGCAGCGGTAATGGTATCGCGCTTGCACCAGTTGTCGGAGGGTAGAAATGTTACAGTGGGGTACATACTTTCTCCCGTTTCATTCACGTGGCCTAAACCCAGTGAGTGGCCCATTTCATGAAACATCACATAGCGGAATTTAGCAGCTCCGGCCGGTGGCTGCCCTTTCCCGTAATACCAGTTTTGCTTTGTGTTGAACCGCAGCAATTGGGTTTGGTTGTGGTAAAAGGTTTCAGCGCCTACAATGCAGGATGCCCACAGGCGGTCATTGTATCCCACCACGCCCAGGGAAGAATCAGGGGCAATGATATGTTTGCCTTGTCCTAAATTTAAGGGAGTCCATTGGGTGAGGGGTTCGATGATATAGTTTACACCTGTTTTACAGCGAAATTCCTGCACTACATCGGCAATGGCCTGTTTGATTTCGGGGTTGTTCCAGTATACGGGATGTACCAGCCAGGTAACGCCGCCTTTTTTATTGTTGTCGGTGAGTAGGTCATACAGCAGCGGATTGGCCTGCCTGTATCCCAGGTTGGCTTTCACTTTCAGGGTGTCGGCGGAGAGGTAGTCGGTTCCGCTGATATTTACTTTTAATTTGTTAGAAAACGCCACGGGCATTTCCAGTTTAATCTGAGTATTGGTCCAGCTTAGGTAGTTAAAACCATTGCCTGTGGTCGCATCCGTATAGGTATTGCCTTCGCGAAAAAACGAAACGTAAGAGCTGCCGCGGGAATTGCCAAAACCGGTTCCGGTAATGGTGAGTACTTCCCCCTTTCCACCGATAATTTGTTTGGGTGAAATGCCTGTTATTTGCTGAGAAAAAGCTGGTATTATCAACACAAAAAGGGCTGCAAAAAGCAATAAAGTAATACGTTGCATGGTTCAAATATAGGAAAAGCCGTGAATAGCAAGTGGAATTTAATTTTGCAAGTATAATTTGTAAATATGATAAAAAATTTGTATATTTGAATAACACAACTGCATTAAATCAGTCGGCATTATGGGTCAGATTTCAGGGTATAACATTCCGCTTCACCAAGTGATGATTTCAGATTTTATTTACCATATCCGCAGGTTTCTACAAAGTCGGGGCTTGCAATATGAGTTTATGGTGGCACCTGAGGTTGTGCTTAAAAA
>JBEDNI010000214.1:0-3295 GCA_041170685.1 Bacteroidota bacterium
GTATTAAATCAAATAAAGTTTAAAGACCAGCATCAGGCTGCTTTTCAGGATGTTAAAGATCAAATGTTTGGTTTGATACTGGGATATGAAGAAACCATGGAAAATTCCGTAAATTTATTAAATACCTATTTGTCTATTAATTCCAGAAAAACCAATGACGTAATGAAATTATTAACCATTTTCTCAGCGTTTTTTCTGCCGCTTACGTTTATTGTGGGAGTGTATGGCATGAATTTTAAATACATGCCTGAATTGCTATGGGAAAATGGGTATTACTACACACTGGTTTTTATGGCGGTTGTCTGTATCGCCATTTTTATCTGGTTCAGAAAAAGAAAAATAATGTAATTATTGTTTCAGAATTAAATAATTCAGGTATTCCATAACATGCGCTGTAGCCCCTGCTTTTGAGGCTATATATTGTTTAGCTTTATTGCCGGCAAATTCCCTGAATTCCGGATTTCCCAATCCGCTTTTTAAGTGTTTTTCAAATATGCTGTAATCTTCACATTCATATCCAAAACCTGCTTCTATACTTTCCTGTGCTTCAGGAAATTTTTGGTGTTTTGGGCCGAATAAAATGGGTATGCCCCGCGATGCAGCTTCCAGCATATTGTGTAATCCTTTGCCAAAAGCACCGCCAATAATTGCCAGGTCTGCGTAGGCATATATTCCGTTTAGAACGCCAATGGAATCCACAATCAGTATTTTGGCTTTGGATATATCTTCACCATGCTGCCAATCACTATAGGTTTTGCACGGATAATCGGAAAATCTTTTTTGTATTTCCTGAATATGCTTTTTACTTACATCATGCGGAACCAGAATGAATTTGCGATTCACAGGCATACCATTACTTTCAAAGAATTGCTGTAATAATTTTTCTTCCGGGGGCCAGCAACTGCCGGCTACGCAAAGAATATTATCCCCCTTAAATAATGCAATTTCCGGCATGGGAGCAGTTTCCCGAATAACATCCAATACCCTGTCAAAACGTGTATCACCGCTAATGCTTAGGTTGCGTAATCCTTCCGCTCGGGCTTTTTCAGCGCTTTTCTCGTTTTGAACAAAAACGCGGTCAAAATCCTGCAGGCAGCGTTTCCAGGCCTTAGCCCAGGGTTCAAATACGAATTGTTCTTCGCGGAATAAGCATCCCACCGCTATCATTTTACAGCCATATTTCAACCCCTGCTGCATGTAACGAAGCCAGAATTCATATTTTACAAAAACAGTTATATCTGGCTGCACATAGCGATACCAGAGTTTGGCGTTGCGCTCAAAATCCAGAGGCAGGTAAAAGACACCATCGCAAGGGTAGGACTTGCGTTGTTCATAACCTGAGGGTGAAAAAAAGGAAATAACTACGCTGGTTTCAGGTTGTTCTTTCCTGAGTGCATCCAGCAAGGGCCTGATCATCTCGAATTCACCGAGTGAGGCACAGTGAAACCAAATCCGTTTTCCTGTTTTTTTCGGCAAAGCACGACGCATTCTTTTTCGCCATTGCCAACGGCCTTGAATCATTTTGCGGGCCTTTGAATGAAACGGTGCGGCCAAAACAAGACCCAGTAAGTACAGCGTGATTATTAGTGGATACACCATTATTCGAAATACTTGGGATTGTCCTGCTTGCTTGCCTTAAGACTAAGGGGTATGATGATGCCGGCGGAAAGACCGCTGTAAAAATCGAAATGTTTGCTATTATCAGGTCCTCCATCCGCAAAATTCCAGCCGCGTCTATTTTGGGTGAAACCCTGCGCAACATCAAGCCCGGCAAATACACTAATGGTTTCCGGATTGAGGTAATGCCATCGAAAGTGCTGCACCAGTTGCAAACCATTGGTGAGTCTGTCATAACCTTTGGCGTAATCTCCTTCCAGTTGTGGCGTTCTCCCAACGTCAAAGCGCATTTTTACGTAATGCTGCATAAATCCTGCACCCAGGGCCAGTTCAAACTGACCTGATTTTCCGCCTTTACCGCCAAGGAGTTTGCCGACGGTGAGGTTGGTAGCGCTTCCGCGCATGTAATACCTGATGACCGTGGGAAAGCCGTTCTGGTCAATGACTTCACCGCTGGGCCCCAACATATCACCAAACAGGTTGCTGTAGTTTACACGGTTACCCCAAAATGGGGTATGATTAATTCCCACTGTGATATTACTGCCCGATTTGTAATAGAGACCGGCGGGCATGCTGGCAAATTGCGGAAATCCCTTGGCCAGGTCTGCACCGGTAAGATAGAATCCGCCACCTACACGCAGTAGCAGAAAGGATCCGCTTCCAGGAGATTGTGGAGCAGGAGCTGGGCCCTGTATGGGCTGGGCGCTTGTAACGGAAACAATGAGAAAAATAGATATGATGGACAAAAGCCGCATTGATGTTACGAATCTACGTTTTTTATGGTTGTGAGTGTGCAACAATAAAGTCAGAAATGCAGGATATGAAATCAGAAGGATTGTCGGCATGAACCCAGTGGCCTGCTCCGGCTATGGTTTGCAGGGCTGCATTCGGAAAAAAGTTGAGAATGTGAGGCATGTCTGTATCCCTGATGTAACCGCTTTTTTCTCCGCGAACAAACAGAGTAGGGCCGGCATAACCGCGTGATAGGTGTAGATCGCCGATAATCTCAGGGTAGTATTTTTCCAATGCCGCCGCATTGATTTTTAGCTGATATCCTCCTCCCTGTCTGGGTTCCAGGTTTTTAAGTAAAAACTGTCTTACGCCGGCATCAGGTGCGTAGGGCTCAAAAAGGGTTTCTGCTTCCTTGCGGCTCTGCACATGGGCAAAATCAATGTCGTGAAACGCTTTGAAATACTCACCATGCCCTGCAGGATACGCTTTGGGTGCAATATCCACCACAATCAGCCCACAAACCTTGTCCGGGTGTCTTTCTGCGAATGTCATGGCGGTTTTTCCTCCCATACTATGGCCTATCACAAAAGCATTGTCATCATGCAAATGGTTCATGAGGCCGAATAAATCTTCACACATGGCATCAAAACCGGCATCTTCATGGTGAAAGCTGCGCCCATGATTGCGGGCATCAAAAGTGATAACCCGGTAATGTTGGCTCAATATGCCGGCTGCGTAATGCCAGTTATCGAGCATACCAAAAATACCGTGAAGGATATAGACAGAGGGTCCTGATTCGCCATAGATGCGGTAATTTGGGAGCATTGGTTTCTAAATTACAAAGGTATTTCAAAGGGCGTGTTTATTGCATATAAAATTATTAAGAAAAAATATTCGCAACTTTATTTTACAATCCCTAATATTGTAATGTAAAACCACAGAAAAT
>JBEDNI010000215.1:0-3292 GCA_041170685.1 Bacteroidota bacterium
TATAGCACATCTCTGTGAGAAGATTGACAAAAAAGAAAATTATTGCCGTAAAAAGCACGGTTCCCATGATGACCGGTAAATCAGAATTCTGGAGGGCTTCTATTGCCACCTTGCCCAATCCTTTCCAATTAAATATATATTCTGTAAAGAAAGAGCCGGCCAGGAGGCTGCTTAACCAACCGCCTATAGAAGTGACCAATGGATTCACTGCGTTGGGGAAAGCATGCACCCAGATTACCTTCGACTCCGGCAGACCCTTGGCCCTTGCTGTTCTTATAAAATCCTGGTACAAGATATCCACCATGGTATTTCGGGTTAGCTGCACAAATACAGCCAAGGGTCTTAATCCCAGGGCAATTGATGGTAAAATTAGATTTTTCCAGGCGAGGTATCGTCCTTCACCCATAGGATCCACTTCCCAAAGACTACCTGTCATTTCGAGTCCGGTGTATTGTCTCCATACAAAACCAAACAGCCACGCAATGAGCATGGCGCTGAAAAATGCAGGCAGTGAAATCCCGGCTGCAGAAATGGCCACGATGATGTTGTCGGTTGCTGTACCTCGCTTTATTGCAGAAAAAACACCCAAAGGTATGCCAATAATCAGAGCGAACAGCAGGGATGTGGTAGCCAGAATCAGGGTACCGGTAAATGCATCGGTAATTATTTCAGAAACAGGTTTTTTACTCTGAAAACTGGTTCGCAGGTAGGGCGCTTTCAACAGAATTTTACCTGATTTCAAATGGCCTACCGACATTCCACCTGTTTGATGAATCCTCTGACTTTCATGGCTGTAAAAAGATATGGGCGAAAGATCATTTATGTATAGCAATAGTTGCTCCCATTTGGGCTTGTCCAGCCCAAGATCTTTTACAATGGCTTGGGTAGTTGCTTTATCGCTGCGCTGTCCGGTGAGAATTTGCTCCGGTGAAGGCAGCGCCATAAAAAGGGTGAAAATAAACAGGACCAAGCCCAGCAGTACTGCCAGTAAGAACTTGATTTTTCCGGCAATAAAGCCCCTCATCGGCCAATCAGTTTCTTCAGCTTATTATTCGATGGTAAATTTCTGCCGCTCCATTTGTTTACCACCACAGCATCTTTGAATAGATACAATGTAGGGTTATAACGAGCCAGGGTCATCAGCATTTTTTGATCGGCAGACAGAAATAAAAAGGGCAGTTTCTGTGCTTTTACATACGCAGCAGCGGGTTCCGGACTGCTGGCAGTTACAGGATAGAACGCAACAGCATTCCCTTTGGACCAACGGTATATCTCACTAATTTCAGGGTTAGATCCATTATATCCTTTGTCTGTGTAGGTAACTATCCACAGCAGCTTATATCCTTTACTGCCAATGAAGCTGTCTTTTAAATCTGTACCTGTTCGGGGATCGGAGATCGCAAAATCATGAATCGGGCTCTTATATCCTTCCACAATAACCTTATCTATTCTGCGACGAAATTTCCATCCTTCTTTTTCGAATTTCTCATAACCTGCGGTATACTCTTTGGTTGTTACACTCATGCTGTCCTTGCCTTTTTCCAACACAAATAACATCTGAATACTGTCTGAAGAACGCATTCCCTTCGGAACTTCCGTCATGATTTTATGGATATCATTTCCCGGTTTGTAAGGCAAAAAATCCCACACCGGGAGGTAGAGGTAACACAACCAGCCAAAAGCCACAGACAATAGGGAAATAACCCCCATAAATTTCCAGCCGAAACCCTTACTAAACCAAGGTTTGATGTATGACCGACCAAAAACAATGATAAGAATTAGGCCGGTGAGGACCAAGTCTTTGATAAAGGACTCTTTGGGTTTTAGTTTGATAAAATCTCCAAAGCAGCCACAATCTGTTACCTTATTGTAAATCCAGGAATAGCCGGTAAGGAATGTAAAAAACACAATAAGCAGCAGCATGGATAAGGCGGTAAACGAAATGCTCCATCCCACCAACAGCGCAAAACCAAGAATCACCTCAAGGGCGCAGAACCCTACCGAAAAATACAAACTGTATTGCTTCATACTGAGAAAGAATCCATGAAGCGCACCCTCCTTTTTTACAAAGGGTTCCAGTTGCAGGTCGGCTTTAAACACCTCACTGTTACTGCTTTCAAAATGGAAATCTTTCTGGTAAATGGTTTTATTGGCAACTACACAGCGAACCACCGCCATGGCTTTTGCTCCTGAATCCTGTGGTTGAAAAACCATTTCTCCTGCAGGTAATTCCTTGTAGGTAGCATTCAGTTTCAGGTTAAAGGTTTTGCGGAAACGCTTTTTCCTTTTAGAAGATTTTTGCGATTTGGTTGTATCAGAAGAGGAATCAGCCACAGCGATTGGCTCGCTGCTAACATTGATCTGTAAAGGTTGTGTTTTATCCGAACTAAACAGAGGATAGCTGGTTTGCTGCAAAACAGTGGCGCCGTCCATTAGCTGAATGTGAATTGAATCCTGTTTCTGGGCTACATCAGCAGCAAAAACATCAAAATACTCATTGAGCTTTATGGCAAAACCACTTGGATCATTCAGTTTAACCATACCGGAAAAAATAAATAGCAAAGCGGTAAAAACACGTGATATCTGAACGGGTATTCTCATTGTTCCTGCATTCTAATAAGGGCAAAAATAGCGTAATTGATGATATCCTGATAGTTTGCTGAAACACCTTCGCTGGCAATGGTTTTGCCGGCATTGTCCTCAATTTGCTTGATTCGGGCAATTTTTACCAGAATCAAATCGGTGAAACTGCTAACCCTCATATCTCTCCATGCTTCACCATAATCTGTGTTTTTCATCAGCATTAGGTCACGAGTCAGGCGTGCGTGGTAATCGTACAA
The DNA here is from genome assembly GCA_041170685.1 of Bacteroidota bacterium. Taxonomy (GTDB): domain Bacteria; phylum Bacteroidota; class Bacteroidia; order NS11-12g; family UBA955; genus RGEC01. The sequence continues at coordinate 2,841 of JBEDNI010000215.1, forward strand.
TTCCAGGATTTCCCCGGTATCTCCGGTTTCCCGGTTTTCGTCAAAAAGCTGAATTTGAATCAGTGCAATGATGCTGTAATTGACAATTCCCATGAACTCGCCCTGAATATCTTCACCCACCAGATTTTTTCCGCTGGTTTCAATATTTCTGATTCTTTGTGCTTTGATAAATATCTGATCGGTAATACTCTGGGGACGAAAAACCCGCCAGGATGTACCGTAATCCGTATTTTTTTTCTCAAAAATGTTTCTGCATATCTGCAAAATGGCATTGTATTCTTCACGGGTTTTTTCCATCAGCATAGGCTTCTGCGAAAATAAAGACACAGACATGGTTTTGCTCTTCAATTTTTGGACCATTTTATTCACATGCCCACAGAAATTTCAATTTTCTTCCCATAAAATTTGGAAATATCATTTTTTTTAATTATATTTATTGTAAATCTATACAA
>JBEDNI010000216.1:0-3289 GCA_041170685.1 Bacteroidota bacterium
CCGCATAAATGCTATACTCACCTTGATGGAATAAACCACTTTCCGCAACATCTTCATGTAAAAAGTCAATTTTCAAATCTAACCCCTAAACACGCAATTCTTTGACTTCTTTTTGTTATATTTAATGACTTTTTATTGTCATTATTTTTATCAAATGTTTTTGCAATGCCACTCATACTTCAGTTTGCGATACGGGATACTCTCACCCAAAGACCTGCTGTTGCAGATAGCAACGCAGTCTGTAGAAAGTGCCGCAAATCCCATTCCCGTATGCCTTACCGACATCAACAACGTAAGCGGCATACCCGATTTTTTTCGCGAAGCCAAACAACATGCGCAACTGCATCCCTGCGCGGGCATTGACTTTCGGGAAAGTGAAACCGGAGGGCGCTGCCTGTATGTGGGTATTGCCGAAAATGAAATCGGTTTTGCCGAAATGAACCGCTTTCTGTCTCAATACCGGCTTGCAGGCAAAAAACTGCCACCTTGGCCGCCAACACTGGATTGTGTGCACTTTATTCTTCCATTTGAGCGCACACAGGAAAGAGGATTTCCTGAAAAACTCAGCGAAAACCAGTGGATAGGCATACGGAGCGAACAGATTGGAAAACTACGGCTTTCACCCTGGCAAAAGCACACTCAAAAACTGCTTGCCATGCAACCTTGTACCTTTCGCCATGCAGAAGACTTTGAAAGCCATAGGTTATTGCGCTGCATCGCCAACAATTGCCTGCTGAGCAAGCTGCCTCCCGGCGAATCGGGACATGAGAAAGACCGCTACATCAACACCCATGCATTTCTGAAGCGCTACGCAGATGCCCCTTTTCTGGTGGAAAACACCCTGCGTCTCATGCAGCGCTGCACTTTTCGTCCCGCCTTTGGCGGCAACCAGAACAAGAAAACCTTTACCGGCAATGCCGATGAGGATTTTCGGCTCATGACAGACCTCGCCATGGACGGACTGCGCTACCGCTACCCCCAATACACCTACGCCACCAAGCAGCGCCTGGAAAGCGAGATGAAGCTCATTTACGAACTGGGTTTCACGGCTTACTTTCTCATCAGCTGGGATATTTGCCGCTATGCCCGAGAGCAGGGCTTTTTCTATGTGGGGCGTGGCAGCGGCGCCAACAGCATGGTGGCCTATTGCCTGCGCATTACCGATGTAGATCCCATAGACCTAGACCTTTACTTTGAGCGCTTCATCAATCCCTACCGCACTTCGCCCCCCGATTTTGATCTGGATTTCAGCTGGCAGGACCGTGATAAGGTTACTGAATACATCTTTCGCAAACACGGCCGTGAACACACCGCCCTGCTAGCTACCTACAGCACCTTTCAGTCCAATGCCGTGGTGCGTGAACTGGGCAAGGTTTTCGGGCTTCCGAAGGAAGAGATAGACCACCTGATGGAAAAACCCACCTACTTCTCTCCTTCCATGCTGGAGGAACAGGCAGGGCACAAAATCAGGGATGGCAAGGCTGTGTATGCTTCACCCGGCATTGGCGAAAGGGCAACGTTATCCAAATCGGTGAGGCCGCAGCAACGAGACACGCTGGCCGGTGAAATCATGCGGCATGCCCTGCGTCTGCACGAACTGCCCAACTACCGCAGCATTCATGCCGGAGGCATTCTCATCAGCGAAAAACCCATGTACTACTATTCCGTCCTAGACATGCCGCCCAAAGGCTTCCCCACCGTGCAGTGGAGCATGCTGGAGGCCGAAGACCTGGGACTGGCCAAGTTCGATATTCTCAGCCAGCGGGGGCTGGGTCACATCAAAGATGCCGTTCGGCTGGTAAAGGAAAATACAGGTGAAGACATAGACATACACCGCATTCAGGATTTCAAGTCCGATGAAAAAATCAAGCGTATTGTCAGCAGCGGACACACCATGGGCTGTTTTTATGTGGAAAGTCCGGCCATGCGGCAGCTGTTGCGCAAACTCAATTGCAGCGATTACCTAACGCTGGTGGCGGCCAGCAGCGTCATACGTCCGGGTGTGGCCCGCAGCGGCATGATGCGTAGCTTCATCGAACGGCACATCGATCCCGAAAAACGGAAAGAAGCCCACACGGTTTTGCAACAGATTATGCCCGATACCTATGGTATTATGGTGTATCAGGAAGATGTGATTAAGGTAGCGCATCATTTTGCCGGACTGGGCCTGGCAGAAAGCGATGTGCTTCGCCGGGGCATGAGCGGGAAATTTCGCAGCCGCGAAGAATTTCAAAAGGTAAAAGACCGCTTTTTTACGCTGTGTAAAGAGAAAGGGCATCCCGAAAAATTATCGGCTGAGGTGTGGCACCAGATTGAAAGTTTTGCCGGCTACAGTTTTGCCAAAGGACACAGCGCCAGCTATGCGGTAGAAAGCTACCAGAGTCTGTATCTAAAAGCGTACCATCCGCTGGAATTTTATGTGGGGGTCATCAACAACTTCGGCGGATTTTACCGCACAGAATTTTACCTGCACGGAGCCCGCATGTGCGGGGCCGATATTCAGCCACCCTGCATCAACCACAGCCAATACCTCACCCACATACAGGGAAAAACGATGCACCTGGGATTTGTGCATGTGGCATCACTGGAACAAAAGCTGTGTGAGCGGATTGTGGCCGAACGAAATACCAACGGGCCTTACCACGGTTTGTTTGATTTTAAGGAGCGCGTGGAACCCGGGCTGGAGCAGCTCAAAATCCTCATCCGTACAGGCGCTTTGCGCTTTACGGGCAAAAACCGCAAAGAACTGATGTGGGAAGCACACTGGCTCGTCAATCGCAAAGAAAAGAAGGTGGCTACTGAAAAACTCTTCAGGGAAACGCCCCAGCCCTTTGTATTGCCTGATTTAATGGAACATCCCGCGGAGGCGGCGTTTGAGCAAATAGAACTGCTGGGCTTCCCCCTGTGCAGTCCGTTTGAGCTCCTCCCTCCCGGCCTTGCCCCCAAAAACCCCTTCCTGGCCCGGCACCTGAAGGCATTGGAAGGGAAAACCATACAAATGATGGGATATCTGGTCACCGTCAAACCCACCCGCACCATCAAAGGACAGGAAATGAATTTTGGCACCTGGCTGGATGTATCCGGGCATTTCTTCGACACCCTTCATTTCCCGGATGTGCTTAAACGATTTCCATTCAAAGGCAGGGGCATCTACCGGCTTACCGGCATTGTCACAGATGATTTTGGCGTATACAGCATTGCCGTTTCACACATGGAAAAAATACCCTACATACCCGATCCCAGATACGAATAAAATATGTTACTTTTTTGTAAGTTACTTTTTTATAAG
>JBEDNI010000217.1:0-3286 GCA_041170685.1 Bacteroidota bacterium
GTGTCGGTAGTTTCTCCGGAGCCATCCAGGTTGGCATATTTAAAAACCAGATCCCCGTTGGCTTTTTGGATTACCGGCCAGAACTTAACAAACTTGGAGAAAGTGCCGGGGGCAGCACCCGCCCAGGCCAGCAAATACAGGGAATCTCCGGTGACTTCTTTAGAATTAACATCATATGTTCCCCAGCCGAATTTCCATTTGGGTAAATCTGTGTGGAGACTAAAGGCCCCTTTGTTGTGGTCATGAATATCGTTCCAAAGCAACTTCCATGATGACCAGCCGGCGGTGTCGAAAGTAGACCAGGCATCGGTTTTTCCTTTCGGATATTGAAGAACACGCAATCCACTCATGTGATTGGCTCTGAGGCAATTATCTCTGCTTACTGATGTGTGGGCAATGTCCCAGTTATTGACCATCGTGGTAGACTTGGTGCCTGTTTTTATGTCATAAAATACCTGTGTTGCGTATCCTGGACCCATAATGGCAGAGTCTTTTAAAATAGTCTGAGCATTCAAAGTATGTGCTTTCAGCAATGCAGTGAGTGAAATAATGAGAAGTATGCGTTTCATGGTTTGAATTGTGATTGAATAAATGTGGCTGCAAATTTACCCCATTCATCAAACTTATGGATGAATCTGAACCGGTTCTAATGTCATTTTTAGGTAATGAATTACCCTGTTATTTTCCCTCTAAAAAGAACATTGTACTTGTCATTGTGTTGTAACTTTGTAAACTTATAAGTGACTGTGCATCATTTTGGGTAAAATCAACATCAATATTAAATCGGGAACGCTGGAAAAGGAGGGGTTAATTGTTGGGATTGACCTGGGTACTACCAATAGCATCATTGCCATGGTTAACCCCGAAACAGGCAAACCTGAAGTACTGGGTAGGGCAGATGAGTTGCTCGTGCCTTCGGTAGTTCACATCACCGACGATGGGGTTCCATTGGTGGGAAATCTGGCAAGACAGGCCTTGATTTCGCATCCCCAAAGTACCATTTTTTCGGTTAAGCGCCTCCTGGGTAGAAGTTACAAGGATATTGAGGCCCACGCACCCTACTACACCTATAGAATTCTGGATGAAGAGGATGAGAAACTTGTGAGGATAGCGGTAAACGGGAAATATTTTACGCCCATAGAGTTGAGTGCAGAGATTTTGGCAGAATTGAAGCGACGGGCGGAAAGTCTTACCGGCAAAACCGTAAACCGAGCGGTTATCACAGTCCCTGCTTATTTTAACGACAGTCAGAGACAGGCCACCCGAGACGCTGGTAAAATAGCGGGTCTTGAGGTGCTTAGAATTGTGAACGAGCCCACCGCTGCCAGTCTTGCCTATGGTCTGGGGTTGAATCCTTCTGAAATTAAAACCATCATGGTGTATGATTTGGGTGGCGGAACATTCGATGTGTCAATTTTGCGCATCGAAGAGGGCGTTTTTGAAGTTTTGAGTACCCAGGGTGATACCTATCTCGGCGGAGATGATTTTGACCGAGAGATTATCCGTTACTGGCAGCATAATGCCCCTGAGAACCTGAAGTCTGAAATGGCTAAAACGCTGCGCCTGCTCGCCGAGGATGCAAAGAAAAAGGTTTGTAACAAGCAGGATTTTCAGGAAAAAATCGTCCTGGGTGGCAGCGAGCTATTCCTCAATCTGGATTATTCCACTTTTGAGGATCTGACGAAGCACCACATGGACAAAACCCTACGCTGTATGCAACAGGCCCTGGTAGACGCTAATTTGACCCCGCAAGACATAGATGAGGTGGTTCTGGTGGGCGGAAGTACAAGAATGCCTTTTGTGAAGCAACGGCTATCGGAGTTATTCGGTCATATCAAAGTGAATGATACCCTAAATCCTGATGAAGTGGTTGCGTTAGGGGCTGCTGTAGAGGCCGATGTGATCGCCGGCAATAGAAGTGATGTTTTGTTGCTCGATGTTACGCCATTGAGCCTGGGAATTGAAACAGTAGGGGGTTTGATGGATGTATTGATTACCCGAAACACCAAAATTCCGTGCAAGTTCATAAAATCCTATACCACATCGGTAGATGGTCAGGTAAAAATGAGCATTTCCGTATACCAGGGAGAGCGTGAACTGGTTGCGGAGAACCGCAAGTTGGGTGAACTATTGTTATCAGGTATTCCTGCCATGCCGGCCGGTTTACCCAAGGTAGAGGTGGCCTTTATACTCAATGCTGATGGTATTTTAACTGTAGAAGCCAAGGAAATCAGAAGTGGTGTATACCAGCAAATTGATATAAAACCCCAATATGGATTGTCTGACGAAGATGTTGAACGAATGTTGCTGGATAGTATCAGTCATGCCAAAGAGGATGTATCAGTACGCATGCGCGTGGAAGCCAGAACCGAGGCAGAGCAGATGATTTACACGGTAAAGCGATTTTTGGAGAAAAATGCCGGGTTACTTAGTGAAGCTGAAATTTTAAATACCCACAAATACTGTGATGACTTGCAGGGCAAATTGGCAGATGGAGACAAAAACACAATATTGCAGGGCATAGAAGCGTTAAATGAATATACAAGACCGTTTGCCGAAAGACTGATGAACCAGGCGGTATCTTCAGCCCTGTCCGGCACCCACATAGATAAAGTATGAAGCATCTGTTTTTATTACTGGTTTTTTTAGTGCTGGGAAGGGCTGCAGGTCAGACCTGGACTGATGCTGAGATGCTGGAGCGACAAAATTACGGACTAAAACTGGGATTCAATATTTCATCGATGTGGGGTGGTGAGCTAAAAAATCCACGTCCTTATTTTGGTCCACTGGCAGGATTTTTCTGGCATACACGCGAAACTAAAAAGCCATGGATGTTTCAGACTGGCTTAGAGGGTAGCTTGCGCGGAAGCAATTTTGCCAACAAAAGGGGAGATTCTCTTGCTTCAACCAACTCGATCTACAGGCGCATAGGTATGATTACTGCTGACGTTCCTTTGTTAATCAATTATCGAATTGGGTCTAAGAAGGAAAATCAAACCCAGGTGGTTCAGTTTGGAGTCATGGTTTCGGGAACTATCAGAAGTACTCTTTATCTTGGAGAGGACAAATTGCCTGCTCAGCATTATTTGAATTCCGATTCAAGTCATTTATATAGATGGGATAATTTACCCTTAAAGCCATTCGAAGTTCTTGGTGTTGTTGGATATCAGAACAGAAAGGCCTACGCAGGCTGGCAGGTTCAGCTTTTGATTGGATTAAACAACTTGAATAAAAATGCAGGAACAAACATTCCTTTGTTTCCATATGCTCAACCGGAAACAATAAC
>JBEDNI010000218.1:0-3782 GCA_041170685.1 Bacteroidota bacterium
CTCCAAGTTTGTTAAGTTCTGGCCGGTAATCCAAAAAGCCAACGGGGATCTGGTTTTTAAATATGCCAACCTGGATGGCTCCGGAGAAACTACCGACACCTTGTTTCAGACTACAGGCACCGGTAAAATGTATAAATATTTCAAGTTTACCGGCAACACCAAACCTAACAGAGAGCCCGCTTCAACAGACTGGGACATCACCTTCAACCGTTACTATGAACTTGCCAATAATCCTACAACCGGTAAGCCTGAAATGTACCCTGTGATGGGAATAGAAAGCAAACGCGGTACCCGCACAGCCAAAGTATTCGGAAAGACTTTTAACAACCTAAAACCCGATAGCAACTGGCTTGTGGGCGATTACACCAAAGCTTTCAAAAATGACCTTACAGGAATCGGATCCAACTGGAAGACTTTCAGTGGGGTATGGTCGCTGAGCGATACCATGAGTTACCTGATTGAGCGCGTTAGAACAGCGGATACATCTTACTGGCTCCTCAACATGACCGGATTTTCAGGCACTGGCTCAGGGAAAATTATATTTAACCGCATGGAACTTCGCAATAGTTTGTCGGTTCAAAGCCGCAGTTTCGGTTCTGTAAAAGTATTCCCAAATCCTGCTTACCTGACCATGGATCTTCCCGTCGCCAAAACCTGCAACATTTCCATTGCCTCCATGAACGGAAAAACACTGGTTTCGCAAATCATACATACCCAGGCCGCATGGAATGCCTGCTCAATTCCTGTGAATGACATCCCCTCCGGAATTTACCTGATACAAATACGATCAGGCAAAGAATCTTTGACACACAAACTGGTGATTGATTAATGCCTAAGATTTGCTGATACAGCGCCCCATATTATTGTTATTTTGCCTCTCTGCATGTTCGGTTTTGTTTGCACAGCAGCGAATAATCCGCGTACAGAATGAAACTGGAACAGCCATACCCAACGCCGATGTGTTGGCGGACTTTAGGCCACAGGCACCGCTGATTGCGGGTAAAACCAATGCTCAGGGTCTATTCATTCTCGAGAAAACAGGAGCTTTCAAGCTTACCATCATTGCTCCCACAGATTCAATGATGAATTTTGAGGCAACCTTCACCGCAATGGATCAAGATGTTCTGGCAATACTAAAGCAAAAAAATATGCTCATCAATCCGGTGACCGTTACCGGTGCTACAGGGCCCAGGCAAATTTCAGATAATCCATATCTCATACGGGTAATTCCAAAGGAAAAAATACTGCAGATGGGAGCACAAAACTTAGGTGAACTGCTACTCAATGAAGCCAACATTCAGGTTGGGCAGGATGCCGTAATGGGGAGCAATGCCATCATGCAGGGCATTGGAGGGCAAGATATCAAAATATTGATCAATGGCATTCCTGTCATAGGAAGAATCAATGGGAATGTGGATTTAGGGCAAATCATACTCAGTAATGTGGAAAGAGTTGAAATCATTGAAGGTCCCATGAGCGTAGTTTACGGAACGGATGCCTTGGGAGGCGTAATCAACATCATCACTAAAAACCCATCTAATCAGCGTTTTAACTCGCGGCTCAATGTCTTTCACGACTATATGTCGACGTTAAGTAATTTTAACTACGACGTAAATGTCAATGGCAAAATCACATCAAAAATGCCATTTACCTTCAATGCAGGTCGCCATTTTTTCACCGGTAGAGATTTTGATAAGCAAACCCGCAGCTTTGACTGGAAACCCAAAACCAAGCAATTTGCGGATGTATCACTTTTCTGGAACACCCAAAACAGCCATCACAGGCTGACATCGTCTGTTTTTCAAGAAAAACTTACAGACCGCAGTGATGCCGAATATAGTTTGGCCAATGTTACCGGCTATAATTCAGTTTACTACACCGGCAGACTGGATAATACGCTTCATTCTGTATTCAAAATTAATTCGTTCAGTCGGTTTGAGTGGCAAAATGCTTTCAACTACTTCAACAGGGCCAAGAACACCTTAAAGCGCAATCTTGTTACAGGCACCGAAACACCCTACAGACCCGAAGATCAGGATACCTCTATTTTCACAATGGTCAATTCCAGAGGCGTTTATACAAACAACAATCCATCTGATGCGGTATCGTGGACAGCCGGCTATGATTTTGTGAGAGAAACGGCAACCGGAAAACGCATTCCTGCTGACCTGCCGGGGATAACCGACCTGGCCGTTTTTGGATCGATGGAGTATTCACCAAGCAAAGAATGGCAAATCCGCCCGTCTCTACGAATCCTCCATAATTCCAGGTTCGGTCAACCAATTTTGTCCTCCGTATTTGGTAACCGTGCAACGCTTGCTCCGCTGATTCCATCCTTTCAGGTTAAATATAATTTGTCGAAACATTTGTGTTTCAGAGGCAGCTATGCCAAAGGTTTCAGGGCTCCCTCGCTTAAAGAGCTGAATTTCTATTTTGTGGATATGAGCCACAACGTGCATGGTAACGACAGTTTAAAAGCAGAAATCTCAGATAATTTCATCCTGTCATTTGATTATCGACACCCTTTTTCAAGCACTTCCGGCGCCATTTTCAGTTTTTCATTGTTTAATAATATCATCAGAAACAAAATCAATCTGGCACTCATTGATTTCAATACCAACTATTACACCTACATCAACATTGGGAGGTTTCGTTCTCAGGGCCTAAGCACTAATTTTGAGTTCCACAATTCAAGGTATACCATTCAAATGTCGGGCACGCTGCTCACGGTTTATGATTTACTCGAACAAGCAGACACGGTGAATCAACGGTCTTACCTCAATGGTCAATTTGCACTCAACTTTACCCGTAAATTTGCAAAACAAAGAGCTGCCGTATCCCTCATGAGCAGATACACCAGCCCCACAGTAGGATATATGGAAAACTATCAGCGATATCGCACAGCGGGTTTTTATCTGCTGGACTTAACCGCACAGAAAGCATTTCCAAAAGCCCATTTGCATGTAAGCATGGGGGTTAAGAACATTCTGGGGGTAACGAATCTGGCCTCTACACGTCGTAATTTAACGCCGCACTCAGAGCAAGGCATGAACGTAACAATCACCCCGGGCAGAACCCTATTCCTAAGATTAAGCTACGATATAAAATGAGGGGGTGTAATACATATTGGATAGGTTTTTTTGTCATAATAATGAGCTTGGCTTCGTGCGAGAAGGACGAGCCCCTCTACATAGCACCTGAGGTTCCGGTTGGCACTCAGTCGGCCACTTTTGCCATGGGCGAAAATTACGAAAACCAGCTTTGGTTTGAATTCGCTACCCAAAAGACCGCTTCCAATCCATTTGGTTTGTGGGATATTGGTTTCTCATTGAGCGAACGAAACAGCATCGTGTTAAACTGCGGTAAGCATAGCAGTTTTTCGGCCACATACATTGAAAACGTGGATTTTAAAGACATTCGTCAAATAGACATCAACCGATACACCTGGACTTTTGACAATCCAAACGGACATCCTGATTCCCTCTCCTTTTCCGGTTGCTGGGAAAGCTATCAGATGGGTAAAGCAAAGCCTAACAACAGAATTTACATCATCAACCGCGGTGCTGATTCTCTCGGAAATAAAAAGTTTATCAAACTCAGACTACTTGGCCGTGAGGGCTCATCGTACCATTTTCAATGGGGTCTTCTGGCGGATACTGCGCCAAGGCATGACGTATTTATCAATGTTAAAAATGAATTTAATTATGCGTATTACAATTTCTCTTCGGAAAAAGAAGTGTATAATGAGCCATTTAACAGAGATAACTGGGACATGGTGATTA
>JBEDNI010000219.1:0-3264 GCA_041170685.1 Bacteroidota bacterium
CGCATCTTCCTGTTGAAAAAGAAATTTTGGGGTGGTAAATGTCATAAAAATTCGCCTTTTCATATCCTCCGGTAAACCTTGCATTCTTGCAAAATCCTTTCGGGTAGTGACAATTGCGTTGGTTTGAGACTTAGACAAGAACTGTTGCCATTGTTTGAAATCTCCATCCCTAAAATGGTAATGGTCAGGATAACCCTTGCAGGCAATTACATGGATATGTTGCTTTGCCCAATGCTGAAAGACTTCATTATTTGCCAGGCCGGAAACCACCATTATTTGGGCGTCTGTGGGGCATTTGTTTCCGAGATTATTTTCCGGAGCTGCGTTTTCATAATGGCAGAAAAACACAGGTTTATTATGTTTTTCGAGGTGTCTGCGTATTCTATCTGCTTCAGTTTCGTGTAAATCAATCGGGCATTTGGTAACCACAATTACATCCGCCTGAGATGCTGTGCAGGCAAATTCGCGCAATCTTCCCGCAGGCATTGGCCAATCCATGTAGAATAGGTTGTGGTAATCTGTCAGCAACACATAGCGATTGGCGAGCAGTGGTAGGTGCTGAAATGCATCATCCAGAATAACCGTTTCAGTTTGAGGGAGCAGCTTTTTAATGGAGGTAATACCCTCGAGGCGTTTCTCACAAACGAAAATGGGCAAATTCGGAGCTGCTATTTTCATTTCAATGGGTTCATCTCCGCAATCTGCTGCTGAATCATTCATTTGCACCATTCTAAAGCCCGTAGTTTTGCGCTTATAGCCTCTTGAGAGTATGGCTGTTCCATTTTTGGTGTGCTGTGCGAGGTAAAGTGACATGGGAGTTTTTCCGCTGCCACCTACGGCCAAATTTCCTACGGCAATCGAAAAGACGGAACTTTTTTTACGTTTATGGAGACGTTCAAAATATTGCCTACGAAACCAGGCGGCTAAAGCGTAGATGAAACCAAAGGGTATTAAAAATACCTGAAGTAATGCCCTCACAATGGAACAAAGGTAGCTAATCCAGAATATGCTTCAGCACATACCATCCGGAATGAAGGATTCGGTTCATTTCTTTTTCGCCCCAAGCCAGTAAAAATCCGGGGCCGGGATGATCGGGCAGCAACATCCATCTTTCTCCGGTCTCAGCGATAAAAATAAGGGTGTTTTCTGTTAACTGAGTTTTGTCTCGCACACCGCTGCTGTCCCTTGTTTTTTCTGCCCAGATTTCTATTTTTCGTATCACGAAGGGCTTATTGAATTGAAAAACTACCGCATGGTGTTTGGGGGGCTCATTGTCTGTTCTCAGGGCAAAGCTGATGGGTAGGTCTTCCATTGCTATTTCCTCTTGCCAAACTCTCACGGCTATGCTCTGTGGGTACAACATAAGTCCTAGTTCTGAAGATAGGAACATTTCGTTGGCAGACCAGTCTTTTTGCATTTGAGCGGCGGAGATACTGACTATTTCCTTACCGATCCAAGTTTTACAGGCTTCCATAACCGAATCGCTGAGTCGCAGATAAAATTTCAGTGCTTCAATAGGACCAAAAATAAGAAAGGCCACCTTTCGGGTGGCCTTACCATGATATAGTTCAGTTTTAGTAAGTTACCAGAATTTCAACACGGCGGTTGGTGGCTTTGTTCAACACGCTGGTGTTTGGCACTTTAGGACGGGTGTCACCGAATCCTAACGCTTTCATGCGCTCAGGAGAGATTCCTTTGCCCAGCATGTATACTACAACTGCATCGGCACGGCGCTGAGATAAATCCAGGTTTTTGGCAGGATCACCGTCAGAATCTGTGTGACCTTCGATGGTTACAGAAGCTTCGGCATATTCCTTGAGGATTTTCACCAGTCGGTCGATGTCATCGTATGATTCTTTTTTCAGGATGTCTTTGTTGGTTTCAAAGAAGATGTTTTTGGCAGCCTGTTCGATGGCTTTTTTGGTCTCTACTTTGATTTCAGGACATCCTTTGTTGGCAGCGATACCGGGTTTGGTAGGACACTTATCCACGTTATCGAAAATGCCGTCACCATCGGTATCTGGGCAACCTTCACCGGCGATGCTACCCGGCTGGTCTGGGCATTTGTCGGCACCGTCTTCTACACCGTCACCATCGCGGTCAGGGCAACCGTTAAGGGCAGGAATACCGGCCACGGTGGGACACTTGTCGTCTTTATCCAATACGCCGTCACCATCGCTGTCGGGGCAACCTCCGCTTTCAGCGGTACCAGCATCTTTAGGACATTTATCTTTGCTGTCTTCAATGCCATCACCATCGGTGTCGGGGCAGCCAGCAAACTTCTTGAGACCTTTAACATCAGGACAGGCATCATCAGCATCAAATACTGAATCTTTATCGCGGTCTGCAGGACAACCTACGCTATCAACATACTTGCGATACTTCTCCGGAGTGTTTTTACAAACATCGTATTTGTCGCAAACACCATCTTCGTCTTTATCCTTGCACTTGCTTGGGCCTTTGCTTTCACCCAGCGCCAGGGTAACCCCAATGGCGTTGTAACCCCACATATCATTGGTTTTCCAAAGTCTGTTTACCAAAGGCATTAATGGGTCGGCGTCTCCAGGTTGGTTGGCACCATCCCAGCGGTCGTTCATGGTGTAGGTAGCTGTCCATGACCAACGAACACCGATACGATCACTTACGTTGAAAGACACACCTAACCCACCCTGAACGGCGGCTCCCATTTCAGTGATTGCGTTCTGAAGGTCATTTTGGCTACCCCAGCGAACCTCGCTGTGCACATAGTAACCTCCAAAGCCACCATATACATAGGGTATCACTTTGGATTCTTCATTAAAAAATGAATTCAGCTTGAAGCGTGCACCTAAGGCAAGATCCATGGTATTGGCTCTGAAAGACTGATACTTTGCAGGTTCAGTTTGCCATGCAACTTCTCTTTTGTAGCCTACGTCTCCGGCACTAAAGTTGACCACACCGTCGAACATGGGATTCAGGTAATAACCGAAATTGATACCGGCACCCTGGTAATCGGGTTTTCTGGCAAAAAACAGGGAAGAACCCTGATCGCCTAAATACTCTCTTAAGCCAAAATTGGCCTCAACACTCATTGGGGCATCAGCAGTTTGTGCCTGCGCAGTCGCGAAGGTGGTAATTGCCAGCGCTGTGCATAGTAATCGTCCCAGGTATTTTTGCTTCATAAGCTTTTTGTTTTCTTTTAAGGGGTTATCAGGCAACAAATATAGGAACTTCGGATAAAAAAAAAGATTTTTATAAAAATTTAATGAGGGGTTAATCTAACAG
>JBEDNI010000220.1:0-3260 GCA_041170685.1 Bacteroidota bacterium
AGCAGTCTGGAAACATGGATGCGCAGAATTGTAGTGAATACGAGTATCAATAAAATCCGCTCAAGAAAATTTACCGAGTCAATTGATAGCGAAACCTTACACATTGGATATTCCGATAATGCATTTGAAGCGATGGATGCCAAAGTCCTTATGAAAATGCTGGAATCACTGCCGGTGGGATATCGCATGGTATTTAACCTTTTCGCAGTAGAAGGTTATTCGCACAAGGAAATTGCCGAATTATTAAAAATAGACGAGGGAACCAGCCGTAGTCAGTTGGCTAAAGCCCGAAAAGCCCTTCAGGATATGATAGAAAAGAAAGGAGTAATGCACACATGATCCATCCCGATCATTTTTTTAAAGATACCCTGCACAACCACAAAACGCCGTTGGGTGCAGGTGCCAGTTTTCAAGGTGTAATGAAAAAACGAGAAAAAAAGCGCAGGGCTTTTTTCTGGTTTTCACTGAATAGCATACTTGTTTTATTACTAAGTCTGTCAGCCGCTGCTATCTGGGACCCCTCCGATGTTACTGCCAATGAAGCTGCAGTGGGCAATTCTGAAATACAAAAACCGTCACAAAAAAATCGTGTAATTAATGCTGAAGAGGTGGCTGTTGTTGCCGGCGAAGAAGCCGAAATGGCCTCTGCGGCGCAGACAGAAACCCCGGATAACAGTCCAGGGTTTAACCGTAGTGGTAGCCATAGCAATCCTACACATAAAGAATCTCAAGGTTTTATCATCTCTGGACACGTAACTTCAACAGTTGCCAAGGGGTTAGAAGTGTTGCCGGAGTTTACAGAACCCTTAGCCGAAGTTGTATTGGAAAATGAAGTCTCAAAAACGATTAACGAAGGGCAAAATAACACGGATTGGATGTCTTTGTTAAAAGGCAGAGGAATTGCCAGTGAATACATATTTCAAATTCAACCCACGGAAGGCAGTGTCCTACCTGAATTTGTTCCTTTTTATCCTTATCGTAAGCCCAAATTCAATCCCATATTTGAGCTGAATGTGACTACCGCCGGTAATGGCTACAAATATTTTAGAGAAAGTCAAGACATCACAGTGGCCGGGAATCATAGATTTTCTCAGTACCACGGAATAATGTTGTTTGACCTTGGCAGGGGAGTGAATGTAGGTGGCGGTGTAGGTTATCTGGAGAATGTTGGAATTGGCAAGGCCTTGATTTCCGAATGGTCAGCAGATACCAATGTAGCGCCGGTTCGCACTACAAAAGCGGAGAACATTGCTTACCGAATGAACAAACTTTCTTTGCCCTTGGGTATTAGGTATCAGCTTGGATTTGGCAGAGGAATAGTGCGTATTTCTGCAACTGCAATGCCCGGAATCATCACACTTGCTAACGGTAAAATATTTAGCCGCGATGCCATCCAATCTTTAGATAATCTCCAAAAGAACAATGTGTTTTTTGATGCCAGATTGGGAGCCGGTTTATATTATCAGGTAGCTCCCAAAACGGCCATTTCAGCAGAACCGATGATGCAATATCAGTCTATAGCCGGCAATCAGTGGAAATCCTACAGAAGATTCGGTTTTGGTTTTGGTCTGGGAGTAATTTTCAAACCTTGATTGCTTTGTTATAATTGTTCAATCCATCCGGAGAAATCCTCTGATTTCCTATGGCGGATATGGTCCAGGGTGTTGCGTAATTTGTCTGAAACGCTAGTATTGCCTGTTGATAATACGTCAAAATACCGGCCCTGATGGGCAAAGCCCTCTATATTAATTAAGGTGGCTGCAGTACCACTGATGAATAATTCATTGAGCATACCGCTCGTGTGCAGCTCTTTCAGTTCCGTTACAGTGAGTGGCCGCTCTTCTACAGTCAATCCTTCTTTTTCTAAAACTTTGATTACGCTGTCTCTTGTAATCCCGGCCAACATGGTTTCATGCAGATTTGGGGTGATAACACAATTGTTGGTGACAGCAAAAAAATTGGTTGTACCGGTTTCCTCTACCAGGGTATGCGTTAAAGGGTCGGTCCACAAAACCTGATCATATCCTTCCGATTGCGCCAGCCTGGTCGGGTACATGGCAGCTCCGTAATTTCCGGCACACTTGGTAAATCCCACACCTCCCGGAGCGGCCCTGCTGTATTGCTCTTCTACCTTAATTTTTAAGGGTTTCGAGTAGTAGGGACCTACGGGGCAGGTAAAAATAGCAAAGCAATATTTCTCGGAGGGCTTTACACCGATAAAATCATCTGTGGCAAACATAAAGGGCCTAATGTATAGTGCACTGCCTTCTGTACCCGGCACCCAATCCTGATCTAGGCGGATAAGGGAAGTTAAACCTTCCATGAATAATGCTTCAGGCACTTCAGGCATCACCATTCTTTCAGCGGAAATATTCAATCTGCGCCAATTGTCCCGGGGGCGAAACAGATAAACATTTTCTTCGCTGCGAAATGCTTTCATGCCTTCGAATATGGCTTGCCCGTAATGAATGGCGCTGGTAGCCGGACTTAATGACAGGTTTGCGTATGGCTCAATGCGGGGACGGGTCCACTCGTTGCCATCCCAGTCAGCCAAAAACATGTGGTCAGAAAATATTTTACCAAATCCGATGTTGTTGAAATCTACGGAGGAAATTCTGCTTTTTTCGGATTTTTGAATTGTAATATTGTAGGACATTTCGAGAGCAAAAGTAATTCAAATGAACCATCAATCTGATATGACAGGAATGCATGTGGATAATCCGCTTGAGTTGCAATTACTGTTCAGTGAAAAACTGTTTTTAGATGAAAAAGAAAGCGTTATATCCTTGAACCATGAAGCAGTTGACAATGAGCCGGAATTGAATAAGCAAATATCACTTCCAATCGCGTTTTTTTTGGATGTAAATGAAACCCAACGCTCAGGTATTGAGGACATCGCTGCTTTGCTGGGCAGAATGCTTATGGTTACATTGCTTGATGATAAAGTTCCAACCATTGAAATGGCTGAAATTGTTGATTTAAAACCTATTTCTCAAAATGATTTTAACGATAAGGTAAAAAAACACAGAAAAATTATCCTTTTTTCAGATAACTGGCCTTTTGATGTGGGTAAGGAGGCAGTTTTGTTTAGTGTATTGCCAATAAATGAAAAGGGTGTTTTTTGGGTGCCTTCTGTCGGGCTTATTATGAGTAAACCTGAGATTAAAAAAGATTTTGCCGCCGGTTTAAAACAGTATTTCAGCATTGCCTGACTGCCTAAAATACTGATTAACAAATAAATTAATAAATTTTAATAAAAA
>JBEDNI010000221.1:0-4796 GCA_041170685.1 Bacteroidota bacterium
GGAGATTTCAGATCCTTTTGAGATTAAAGATGAAGTGTTTGAAACTATTCAGCAATCATTGCCATTCAACCATTATGAATGGGTGAAAAGCCGCGTGGGCATGGTCACCCCGCGTATTGTTTTTATGATTATCAATGAGGCCTACTACACCATGCAGGAAGGCACGGCCGCGGCCCCCGACATTGATACAGCCATGAAACTGGGAACAGCCTATCCGCACGGCCCGATTGAGTGGAAGGATAAATGTGGCATTGCCAATGTTTATCGCACCCTGGAAGCCATGTATGAAGACACAAAAGAAGAGCGCTATAAGATTTGTCCGGCGCTGAAAACCGAGTACCTGACTGCAGGAATCCGCTAAAACTGTCCGGCCCTCAGCATCACCAGCGTACACGCCTCCAGATAAGGAATACTCGCCGCATTCAGCATAGCCATTAATTCGGGATTCTCGGTTCCCGGATTAAAAATAACCCGGTCGGGCTTCAACGCTAAAATGGTTTCATACCAGACCTGCTGATGCAGGGGATTGAGATAAAGTGTAACTGTATCAACTTTGGCAACACCATCAGGGACCAACCGATGAATGGGAATTCCCTGAACTTCATCGCCGGTTTTCCCTATCAACACCGGTTTATGTCCGTATTCCAGCAACATCATCGTTGCCATGTGGCTATATCGCGAAGGATTTTCGGAAGCGCCCAGTACCAGAACGGTTTCAGACATGCTGCAAAGATAAAGCGGCTGCCTCTGCACATCGAACACCATCCAGCGCCGCACTGATAATTCCTCCGGCATAACCGGCTCCTTCTCCGCATGGATAAAGGTTTCGCACCTGCGGGTGCTGTAAATTTTCTTTGTCTCTCGGAATGCGCACCGGACTGCTGGTTCGGCTTTCCACGCCTACCAATATGCCGTCACGGGTTCTGAATCCCCGCATTTTATTGCCCAGCACCTGCAAGGCGCCACGGATTCTTGAACTCACATCGTTGCTTAATACTTCATCTATTTTTCGAGGGGCAATACCCGGTATGTAGGAACAATCTGGCAAATCAGCAGATTGCCTGCCATTGACAAAATCTTCTATGCGCTGGGCGGGTGCAGTCAGGTTTCCGGCTGTTTCAAATGCCTTTCGCTCCCACATGGCCTGATAATGCATGGCTTTCAGCGGTCCATGCTGTTCAAAGTCGGCAAAATCGCTTTCATCCACCGTCACCACAAATCCGCTATTGGCAAATTTTCCGTTTCGCTTGCTGGGACTCCAGCCATTCACCACCACCTCGCCCGGGGCGGTAGCTGCCGGTGCAATGATGCCACCCGGACACATACAAAACGAAAACACCCCACGGCCCTGCACTTGCTCCACCAAAGAATAGGAAGCCGGCGGCAAATCGTTTTCCACAGCATTGCAGCGATACTGAATATTGTCTATCAATTCCTGTGGATGTTCCAGTCGCACCCCCAGTGCAAACGGCTTTGCCTCTATGTGAAGGCGTTTCTTGTGCAGCAATGTGAAAATATCCCTGGCGCTGTGTCCTGTTGCCAGAATAAGCGCCCTAACAGGCCATTTTGTCCCGTTTTGGGTGCAAATTTCCCTTATCAGGCCGTTTTCTTCGGTAAAATCCACCATTTTTTGCCCAAAATGCACCTCACCACCGCAGGCAATAATGTGCTCACGGATATGCTCTATGATACCGGGCAATTTATTGGTGCCGATGTGCGGATGTGCCTCCCATGTGATAGCACCGGTGGCGCCATGATGCACCAGTTCCTGCAGAATTTTGGCCACATCACCCCGCTTGGTGCTGCGGGTATACAATTTGCCATCGCTGTAGGTTCCGGCTCCACCTTCCCCAAAGCAGTAATTGCTGTCTTCATCTACTGCATGCTCTTTGTTCAGCACAGCCAGATCACGCCTACGTTCCTTTACTGCCTTTCCACGCTCCAGCACAATAGGCTTGAAACCCTGTTCAATCAGCGAAAGCGCCGCAAACAACCCCGCAGGACCACTACCAATAATATGCACAGGCATAGCCGAATGCACATCCCTGGCCAGAAACCCCTGTGCCACCGGCGGCAGTTCGCCATCGCCATACACATCGGCGGTGATGATAAAAAAAGGCTGTTTGCCCCGCGCATCCAGGCTGCGTTTGCGCCATACCACGCTTGCACCTGTCATTCCGGCCGCCTCACAGAAACGCTTATTTACCAGTATGGCATCGGCATTTTCGGTGGGCGTGAATGTCAGTTGAAGGGTTTTGGGCATGGATAATGTTGCAAAATTACGCGCTGCAAACATTTATCCTTTAACCCATAGCCCCAAATAACGGCGCTTTGCATTTCTGTTATACCTTTGTAACCATGAGTGAAACGGTAGTAAGCGGCATTCGCCCCACCGGCAAACTGCACCTGGGCAATTACTTCGGTGCAGTTAAGAATTTCTTAAAATTTCAGGAAGCCCACCCCTGCTATTTTTTTATTGCCGATTACCACAGCCTTACCACGCACCCCACCCCGGAGGATTTAGGCGGCAGTGTTTACCGCGTATTTGCCGAATATCTGGCCCTGGGACTGGATCCCGAAAAATGCACATTGTACCTGCAAAGCGATGTACCTGAGGTAGCTGAACTGTATCTGTTTTTAAATATGAACGCCTACCTTGGCGAACTGGAACGTGTGAGCAGCTTCAAGGAAAAAGTGCGCAACCAGCCCAACAACATCAACGCCGGCTTACTTACCTACCCTGTGCTGATGGCGGCCGATATTCTCATTCACCACGGCACCCGCGTACCCGTGGGTAAAGACCAGGAACAGCACCTGGAGATGGCCCGCACCTTCGGCAACCGTTTCAACCGCATGTATAATACCGAATACTTCAAAGAACCCTTCGCCATTGGCTCAGATGAAGGGCTGGTAAAGGTTCCGGGCCTTACAGGCGGCGGCAAAATGAGCAAAAGTGCCGGCGAAGCCGATAACATTTACCTGGATGACGAACCCGAAGTGCTGCGCAAGAAAATCATGCGGGCAGTGAGCGACAGCGGTCCGGCGGAAGCAGGGCAGCCCAAAAGCCAACCCGTGCAAAACTTGTTTGACCTGATGGCCTTGGTGTGTAAACCCGATGTGATTGCCCATTTCGACGAAACCCACAAAAATGGAAGCATCCGTTACGGCGATTTGAAAAAGCAACTGGCCGAAGACATGGAAACCTTTGTAGCGCCCTTGAGAAGCCGTATTCAAGACATGCTCAGCAATAAAAAAAGCCCGAGAAAGCGCATCAAAAACCATTTCTGAAGTGCGCAGCATGATGGGCTTCCGCGGGTTCTGACCGGTTTATTTGGAAATCTCATTTATTTTTCGTATATTCATATTTCTTGCGATCTGCCAAAAATTCTGCCCATTGTTCCGCATTATGCTTTAATTTGCAATTGAAAACATGGACATTTCCATTGTCATACCCCTGCTGAACGAGGAAGAAAGCCTGCCGGAACTGTACGCCTGGATTAGGCGCGTGACTGATGCGCACAAGCTTTCCTACGAAATCATATTTATTGATGACGGCAGCAATGACGGTTCCTGGAAGGTGATTTCAGACCTCAGCAATCAGGATCCCGCCGTGAAAGGCATTCGCTTTCGCAGAAACTACGGCAAAAGTGCAGCCCTGAATGAGGGTTTCAGTCTGGCTGAAGGAGAAGTGGTTATAACCATGGATGCCGACCTGCAGGATTCTCCCGATGAAATACCCGGGCTGGTTGCCATGATTCGCGAAGAAAACTACGACCTGGTGAGCGGATGGAAAAAGAAACGCTACGACAACGCCCTCACCAAAAACCTTCCGTCTAAACTTTTCAACTACACCAACCGCAAACTCAGCGGCATCAAGCTGAACGACATGAACTGCGGCCTCAAGGCCTACCGCAATGAGGTGGTTAAAAACATTGAGGTGTACGGCGACATGCACCGCTACATACCCGTGATTGCCAAAAATGCCGGTTTCAGGCGCATTGGCGAAAAGGTGGTGGAACATCAGGCCCGCAAGTATGGAAAAAGTAAATTCGGGCTGGAGCGCTTTGTCAATGGCTTTCTGGATTTGCTCACCATTCTGTTTATGGGCAAATTCGGCAAAAAACCCATGCACTTTTTTGGGGTGCTGGGCATATTGTCATTCCTCATTGGATTAGGTATTGCCACATGGCTGCTCATAGACAAAGCCATTCACGTATGGCAGGGCACTCCTGCGCCCAAAGTGGCCGATTCGGCTTTTTTCTATATTGGCCTGGTGGTGATGATCATTGGAACACAGCTGTTTCTGGCCGGATTTCTGGGCGAACTCATCAGCCGCTCTCACCCCGACCGCAACCGCTATCAGGTTTCTGAAACTACGTTCAGCACCCGATGAAAGGCAAGCACATTGTGATTGTGGGCCCGGCCCATCCCCTGCGCGGCGGACTGGCCACCTTCAACGAACGATTTGCCCGCGAACTGGCCAAAGAAAACAAAGTAACCCTGCTCTCCTTTTCGCTGCAATACCCCGGCTTTTTGTTCCCCGGGCAAACCCAGTTTACCGATGAACCCGCGCCGCAGGACTTACACATTGATACCGCATTAAACTCCGTCAATCCATTCAACTGGATTGCCGTGGGCCGCAAATACAAAAAGCTACGCCCCGACCTCATCATATTCCGCTACTGGATGCCCTTTTTTGGGCCCTGTTTTGGCACTTTTGCCAGGATTGTAAAACAAAACAGGCATACCCGTGTGGTTTGCATCGCCGATAACATCATACCCCACGAGAAACGCTT
>JBEDNI010000222.1:0-3248 GCA_041170685.1 Bacteroidota bacterium
ATTCAATGCCGTTAGGTCCGGTAAAACCCTGCCCGGCTGAATCCAGGCCAAACCTGAAAAGGTTACCGAGATTTTTATCCACTCCTGTAATGCTCATACCGGCCACCGATTTTATACCGATGCCAACCGCCATTTTGGGGGTAATTCGAAAATGCATGGAAGGACCATAGGTTTCATCCAGATAATACAATTTCCAGTTATTGGTATTGGGATTTAATGCGAGCCAAGCAGGATTAAAATCCAACTTGCCGGCATCATTTTTATACCGGTCGGGATAATTGCCTGCTCCCATTTGCCAAGGACTGATGGGCGCCGAATAGGTTAAAAAATTATTGGTAAAACCCACCCCCGCTCCCCAGAAATTAAAGTAAAATCGATTTTTGCTGGAATACGTTTGGGCCGGATTAAGTGCATAGGCATACGACGCGTTGTGATTGCCAATCTGTAATCCAATAGTTTGCTGTGCTCTTAGCTCAAAAATGCAAGCCAATGCCAGCAGTAGCAGTGATTTTCTTGTAAAGTTGTTTTTCATAAGCTCCTCCTTGTATATTTTAATAGACACAAAAACCGTGCACTTTTTTAAACATTGAGGAAAAAGATTGTACTTCTACCCGTAACATTTTGATTAAAGCGTGTCAGTGATGTCGTTAAAGTATAGTCGGATCAAATTTGTTCTCAAAGTTCATAGTAATTTCGGACATGGCAAAATCTGAAGGAATAAAACCCCTTAATCGCATATAATTTGCGGTTTAACGATGAATCATTGAATTTAAGTAGAGGTCAGAAGTATTTTTGTTCTGACAATCAATTATCATCAGGAAATTATGGGATTTATCAAAAGTGTACTGGCCAGCATCCTTGGTTTTTTTATAGGTATGGTGCTAATTATAGTATTTTTTGCAGCTATCATTGGCAGCGTTGCCGGAAGCATGGACAGCAAACCTGAGGTAAAGAAAAATACTGTACTGGAACTTACTTTAAGTGGAGAAATACCGGATCGTACCACAGAGGACCCCATCGCTGAAATCACGGATAACGGATTATCCTCTCTGGGTCTTAATTCTGTATTGTATGGACTGGATAAAGCAGCCAAAGACGAGAACATCAAGGGCGTATACCTGCGTGTAGATCTTTTTGCCGGTAGCATGGGAACGGCTGAGGAAATCAGGCAAAAACTGCTCGAATTCAGAAAATCTGGCAAGTTTACTATTGCCTATGGTGAAATATTTACCGATGCGGGCTATTATATCGCTTCCGCTTGCGATAAAATTTACCTGAACCCGAAAGGGATAATAGAATTTAACGGATATGCCGGACAGACAGCCTTTTACAAAGGGATGTTTGATAAAATCGGTCTTGAGTTTGAGGTTTTCAAAGCAGGTAAATACAAGAGTGCAGTAGAGCCATTCATTCAGAATAAAATGAGTGATGCAAACCGAGAGCAAGTAAGTGAATACGTTTTTAGTCTGTTTGGCTACTGTATGAAGAACATTGCAGTCTCTCGCAAACTGGATTCGGCATACGTGGCAGAAACAGCTAACCTGTTTAAAGCCAGAAATGCAAAACTTGCCCTTGAATATAAGCTCATAGATGCGCTGAAATACGAAGATGAAGCAGAAAACGAACTGGCACTTTTATCACAGGGCAGTGCCGATAAAAAGCTGGTAAAGTATGATTTTGACAAATATGCAAAAGGCAGCTGGAATGCAGGAAGCGGTGAAGATAAAATTGCTTTGATTTATGCATCCGGTGAAATCAATATGGGAAATAATGAAAGCGGCGACGGAATTGGCAGTACTTCATTGGCCGCTACCCTGAAAAAAGCCCGTCTGGATAGCCACGTAAAGGCCGTAGTATTGCGCGTAAACAGCCCCGGAGGGAGCAGCAACGCCAGCGACATTATTGCAAGAGAAATAGAGCTAATCAAAAAGACAAAGCCGGTTATTGCCAGCTTCGGCGGTGTGGCAGCCAGCGGTGGATATTACATAGCATGCCTGGCAGACAGTATTTTCGTGCAACCCACCACCATTACGGGCAGTATTGGCGTATTCGCCATGATACCTAACACTGCGAAACTGTACAAAGAAAAACTGGGACTAAATTATGAGACTGTCCCCACTGGTGACTTTGCTGTTACCTGGCGCCCGGATGCTCCATTATCTGAAGGTATGCGCAGCTATTTTCAAGGAATGGTAAACGACATCTACGAAGACTTTACAGGGATTGTAGCCAAGGGAAGAAAGATGGATACAGGCAGGGTTAAACAATTGGCGGAAGGTCATGTTTACACGGGCATTTATGCTAAAAAACTGCAGTTGGCGGATAACTATGGCGGCATACAAAGAGCCATACAAAGTGCGGCTAACAAGGCCGGACTGAAAAAATATCGTGTTGTGAGCATGCCAAAGCAAAAAACCACCCTAGAATTATTGTTTGGAAACAATGCTGCCTCCCAAGCCAATGATAAGCTGTTGAAATCAGAACTGGGCAATCTGTATACACCCTATGAAAACATTAAGAAGGTGCTCAAAAGTAACGGTGTATACATGCGAATGCCATTCGACCTTCAGATACTTTGATATCAATGAATTAATGTAAATACAACGGAAACTTTGCAAACCCTCTTGGTTTCCATGGTTTTCTTAGGTAAATTTGCGGCGCATTTATGGATGTGCGAGAACGAATATTACAAGCAGCAGCCCGGCTTTTTATGGAATTGGGTGTTCGTAGCGTTTCCATGGACGAAGTTGCCAAAGTGCTTTCTATTTCCAAAAAAACCATATACAAGCATTATCAAGACAAGAACCAGCTGGTATTTGATACCATTTCCAAGCATATATCAGAAATGGAGACAAACACTAGCCTTATCATGTCTAAAGAAGATAATCCGGTCCTACAGATTGCCAAAATTGCCGACTTTGTACTTGAGATGAACAAAAATGTTCATCCTTCCGTACTTTTTGATTTACAAAAATTCTACCCTGACAGCTATTCTCATCTTATTGAGCACCGCAATCGATATGCACTTCAAAGTGTCAATCAGAATCTAAAGAAAGGCATTGAGCAGGGGTTATTCAGGAACGACATGAACAGACAGCGGGTAGCACGCATATACATGTGTTTGATTTTCTCCATGTTTCAAAACACGCTTTTTGAAGGCGAGGATCATCGGGATTTTCGGGATGAATACATTGAAACCATTAAGTATCACCTGCACGCCGTAACTACAGAAAAGGGCAAATCAATAT
>JBEDNI010000223.1:0-3697 GCA_041170685.1 Bacteroidota bacterium
AGAAACACGGTCAACCACTTCCACAGTGCGAACTTTGGTTGTGCTGTTGCCGTTTTCATCGGTAGCAGTGTATGTCTCAGTGTAAGTGCCAAGAACGGTTGCATTTACAGTACCTGTTTTCACTACGGTAATCTTGCTTACAGGGCTGTAATTATCACTCACCGATACGTTACGTGAAACATAGTTTGTGTTAACATCATGAATCATGTAAGCATCTGAATTCAACAACAATTCGGGAGCGAAACGGTCCACCACCTTTACCACGCGGGTTTTGGTTGCTTTGTTGCCGCTTTCGTCTTCAGCTGTATACACTTCAGTATACACACCTACCACATTGGCGTCAACATTGGATACCTTGCTGGTAATCAGTTTGCTAAGCACTGTATAATTTTCGGTAATGGTTACGGCTACAGAGCTGTAGGGAGTTTTCACATCATGCATAATGGTATCTTCCGTATTCAGGCTAATCTCAGGAGCAATGTAATCATCAACCTTATACAGTATAGTATAACCATTTTCGGTAGATACGTTTCCGTTTACATCGGTAGCAAAATACTGTGCCGGATAAGTACCTTTCACCATTGGGTTCACATATCCTTTGGCACCGGGCAAGCTGCCAATCTGCACATTCACAACCTGGCTGTCTACGATACGGGTGCTGCCGAGGTAAATACCGGGCGCTTTGGTATCGCGCACTTTCACCAGACGAGTAACAGTAGCACTCAGGCCTACTTTATCTTTTACGGTATAAGTCAATACATAGTCTCCGATTTTTTTGGTATTTACACTACCTAAAACCTTCACAGAATCGGTCAGGTTTCCATCGGTAATATCAAAGGCGGTAGCCATAGAATCATAGAAGATTCCGCACTGCTCTACAGTATCAATTGCTTTACCACGCAGGGCAATGGTTGGGGCAGTACGGTCATTTTCTACAATCAGTACGCGGTTTTTGGTCATGGCCTTATTGCCGGAAGCGTCTGTCAAATTGAAACTAAGCTTGTAAGTACCGGGTGTGCTGCAATCGTAAGTACCGGTCACTTTAACGCTGTCGGTCATGTCACCCTGATCGGCATCATCGCCCATGTAGGTGTTTTTCTTCACTTCTGCCCAACAAGCGGTAGCACCTACTGTTTTCTCTATGTACATCGTGTCCAAACCTGTAAGCGTGATTACCGGCTGAGAATTATCCCGTGTCAATGTCACACTGTAATCTTCAAACTCACCTACCACGTTCAGTCCACATGGAGTGTTAGACATAGCACCATAACTGGCACCCACACGCATGCGGGTATTACCCAAATACGCTTTGGTATACATAGGAACTTTGAATGAAGCACTATCAACATCACCATTGATGCGTCCACTGTTCATTACCGTCTCGCCGCTGTCGTTGAAATCACCGTCGAAGTTGTAGTCAATCCATACCTTGTAGTTGATTGGATTCAGGTTGGTATTTCTACCCACCTTAACTTTGTAAGTAGAGCCATAATACAGGGTGGCATTGTCTGTGGCTGCGTAATTGGTATATGACACACCACTGTTGCTAATTCTGTTTATCAGGTTGTTGCCTTTTGAAGATAGCTGAACCATGTTGATTCCTACATCACTATTGGTCAAATCTACCACAGGGGTGCAATAGTCAATAGCACAAATAATATCTTTCTTGGTAACGGTGCGGGTGGTACCAGAACCTAAGGCTGTATTGTACCCCTTCAGTTCTACTGTGTAACAACCACCGGCAGTGAACCTAACCAATAGTTGAGATGAATTACCCGTAAGACTGCCTGATACCAACGTATAGGTATTGGGCGTGATAGTCCAGGTAAGGTTATTTGCGTAGTTGGTCTCGGCGGTTAACGTTACATTCTCGCCGGGCACGCTGCGGGTTTTGTCGGTAATGAAGTCAATTTTGTTCATTGAGCTCACCGGAGTTACTACGCGGATATTCTTGCAGAAGGTATCGGTAGTGCTGCAGTTGGTGGCAGCCAGACAAACACGCTGAACACCAGCCGTGTTGAATGCACGGGTAAAATCTTTTGAGATGGATTCTTCAGAACCATTTACTCTCCATGACCATTTTGGTGTTCCTGTTATCAATGTTTTGTTCAACATGGCCAAGTTTACACCTTCTGCGATGGTGTCGTACTTGGTGGTGTAAGATGCAACGGTTTGTGTAGGCTTAAACTGATCGGTTTCCCAAGTGGCAATCCAGCCTGAGTCAGTACAGCCGTTGTTGTCGCTTTCAAAAGATAGATACATCTTTCCGGATTTGGCCACATAGGTTTTGGTGCGGTCATTCCACCAGGTATTACCGTTAATACCTTCCGGGCCGGTCAGCAGTTTGGCAGGATCGGCTTGGTCACCGTCATAGATACGAAGTCTGTCCTGATAATCACAAAAACGCAAGCTTTTGAATTTAAGACGAATTTCTTTGGCATCGCAGGGATTGATCAAAAAGTAATCGATGCTGGTTCTGCGATTATTACCATAGTTGCTGGATGGACCGTTATGGTCATATAAAAGTCCTTTAACACTGCGACCTTCAGTCTGTGGACCCATATAGAATTCTGAAGGAGGTGTGCAGGTAACATATTGTGTTTTACAAACTTTAGTAGATTTACCCAGACCATTTTCTGAGGTAAGGCAGAAAGACCATTTGCCTTCCTCGTCCAGATAAAACTTGGGCTCTTCCTGAGAAGATGTATATTTATTTCCTGTGGGTGAAGTAGCTTCCCATGCCCAGATGTAAGGACCATTGGTAGACAAATCAATCAGCTCGGCGTTATTGTAAATTTCTACACTGTTGCTTTTGGCTATAAAATCAGCAACCGGAGCTGCTGTAGGTCTAACTATAGTTACCTGTTTGGTTTTGGTGCTGGTTTTACCACAATAAGACATATTCAGCGTTACATCATGAGTAGAGGGTGGTGAGGCAGGAGACCATTTGGCTCTGCCTGTTGGCGCATTATTGACCACAGGGGTTGCATTCGGACCCTGAAAGGTCCAGCTATAAGAATTGGCCTTTTCCTGGGTAGTTGCCGGAAATTTAATGGTAGTCTTTTCGTAATTGGGTCCGGTAGGCACGCCAAAGTCAGCCACAGGATCGGGCAGGCGCTTTAGGTTAACTTCTACATCATAGGTGCTGCCGTAGTAATCTACGGTACCGCATCCTTGATAATTGTAAAGTCTGTAGCCATTGTAATGGGACTGGGCACGGAAACGCAAGAAACTTTTACCTGAACCGGTAAAACAAGGCAGGGTTAACGTTACTCGCGAAGGCGATGAAGCATTGTTGGAAATGGAATAGAAAGATGACTGAGGATCTAAAATACATTCTGAGGTAGTAAAATCTCCATTTCTGTCCTGATCCAACCAGATACCTACACCGGTGCTCCAGTTATGGCAACAATCAGTGTTCAACTCAATGGTGATCTGCTGGCCTGCAACCAAATCAATTGCACTGCCTGAATTAATGGTGGAATTGGAAGATTGACATCCTAAACCTGTGTAGCTGGCAAGTGTCCCTCCGGCAGCATCCTTGATTCCGATGTTACGAACCCAGCCACCATACCAGCTGTTACAACCCCAGGAGTTGTTGGCAGAGCATTGCGCCTTAAGTTCGGTGAAACTGATGCCCACTGCAAAAAGCGCCAGGAGCATTGAAAGTAATTTTTTGTTTTTCATACATTATAGT